>JBDSGY010000399.1:0-5417 GCA_039918755.1 Steroidobacteraceae bacterium | reverse complement strand
TATGTGTCCGGCGCAGGGTGGATCACATTCGATCCCACGAATCGCAGCGTGGGGGGCGTGAATCTGATTCCGGTCGCCGTCGGTCGCAACATCGAGCAGGTCAGCCCGGTTTCAGGCAGCTTCGGAGGGATGAGCAGCGCCTTCGACGCCATGTGGGTGAAGGTCGAAGTTACCGAGATTTCGAGACCGGATTAGCGCGGTCAGGGCCGGGAGTCGAATTCTTCCTTCCGTTCCTTGTCCGCCAGCCATTTCTCTTTGGCATTGGCGGGAACTGCATCGGGAACGGCGGGCCTGGAAGCTTGCCTGGCAAGCAACTGGCGTTCGGCTTCGAGCCAGTCTGAGTGCGACGGCCCCGGAGGGCTGCCGCGCTGTTGCCATACCTGACGCGCCAGCGCCTCAACCTCCGCGGCATCCAGTGCGCTCATCTCAATCGTACATTGCTGTGACGGACTGCGAACTCGCACGGCGGAAGTTCGAGAATATGTACTGCAGCTGCTTCTTGCGCGCCAGCATCTGGTCACCCAGCCGTTCCAGGTCCATCTCCGAATTTGTTGCCGCCGAGAGCATGCCACCCGGGCTTTCCTGCGCCTCGACATGACGCCTCATCATCTCGGCCAGCACGCTGATTTTGGCATCGAAGTAATCTTCCGGATCGGACGCCTCGATGGCCTCGATCACATCTGCCGCGACCATGTCGTCCACGCCCGCTTCGCGGTACATGACCGTATTGCCCGTAGCGTCGAGGAAGGCTGGATAAAAGATGTCTTCCTTGATTGCCATGTGCACGGTCAGGGCTCGACAGATCTTGCGCACCAGCTCCTGCTTGCGGCCGCGCGAACGAGCCCGCCCATATTGCTGAAACCAGCCGGCAACCTGGCGGTGATCCGCTCGCAGCAGGGATATGGCGTCCTCCGGACTTGCCGGGGCCGAAACCTCCAGACGGGGATCAAGCACGGCTTCCCCCAGCGGCATGGATCTGGCCACTTCACTCTCCTGAGAGCGTCAACGGATAAACCTTGGATGGCATAGTAGGGCCTGCCCCCCCTTTGCATCTGTAAGCCGCCGCCAGCGGCCGGTGTAGGAGCGTCTGAAGCGCCAAGCGGCCTTCAGCACTCAATCACGTTGACGGCGAGGCCACCACGTGAGGTCTCCTTGTACTTGGTCTTCATGTCGGCGCCAGTCTCGCGCATCGTCTTGATCACCTTGTCGAGCGATACGTAGTGCGTGCCGTCACCCCGCAGGGCCATGCGCGCAGCATTGATGGCCTTCACCGACGCGATGGCATTTCGCTCGATGCAGGGGATCTGCACGAGTCCGCCCACCGGATCGCAGGTCAGTCCGAGATGATGTTCCATGCCGATTTCTGCGGCGTTTTCCGCATGGGCGGGTGAGCCACCTGCGAATGCCGGCGAGAATTTCGGCCACGGCCTCCACATCGACGGTATCCGGCGTATGGCCTTCGAATCCCAGCAGCACGGCCTCGTCACTGCCGTGACCCTTGCCCGTAGCGCCCAGTGAGCCGCAGAGCTCCGCGCGTATGCGTTTGCAGCTCGCCAACAGGCCATCTGTCTGCAGGCGCTGTGCAAACTGTCGCGCTGCCCGCATGACGGTGTGCGAGCTGGACGGTCCGATGCCGATCTTGAACAGGTCGAAGACACTGACGGCCATGCGCTGAAAGGTAGCAGGAAACATCACTGCAGCGAACGCTGGCTTGAATATTCTCCACTCGCCAGCCCGCACGCGTCAGTATCCGCCTCGCCTGCCGCAACCTGAACTGGAGAGCACTCTTGGCGCTTGGCGCAACCATCTACTCATTCGAGATCGACCTCAGCGACGTAGATCGCGGCGTCTACCAGGCGGTGAATCTGCGCGTGGCACAGCACCCGAGCGAAACCTCCGAGTACCTGCTGACCCGGGTCCTTGCCTACTGCCTGGAATATGCAGAAGGCATCGAATTTTCGAGGGGCCTTTCAGCCCCCGACGAACCCGCCGTACTGGTTCGCGACCTCACCGGTGCGCTGCAGGTGTGGATCGACATCGGACTGCCCGAACCTGAGCGACTGCATCGCGCCAGCAAGGCTGCGCCGCGGGTAGCGGTTTACTCGCACAAGGATCCGGCCACATGGCTGCTGCGCCTGGGCGAAGCGAAGATCCACAGAGCCGCAGACGTGCAGCTGTTCGCATTCGATCGCGTCTGGATGGCCAGGCTCGTGGCGAAACTCGAGCGCAGGGTGAAGTGGTCGCTTGCGAGGTCGGAGACGGAGATCTATCTGACATGGGGAGACGACACCCTGCAAACCGTGTTGGAGCGCCCGTCCGGCCAGGGATAGCCGGGCATCAGGTAGCACTTTCGAACATCGCTGCAGTTTCGCGGACTTCGGCTTTCCTGCGCTCGGGCTTTGCCTTGATGGAGCCAACCAGCCGATCCGCAGGCACCGGCTTGCTGAACAGGAAACCCTGTCCATATCGACAGCCGATGGACAGCAGCACCGACACCTGCGCTTCCTGCTCGATGCCTTCCACGAGACTTGCCATGCCCAGGTGCTCAACCAGATTGATGGTGGCGTGAATCACCGCCAGCACGTCGGCACTGCCCACCAGACCCTGCACGAAGGACCGGTCGATCTTGATAGTGTCGAATGGGTAGGTGCGCAGGATCCCCAGCGACGATGTGCCCGTGCCGAAATCGTCCATTGCGAGCCGGACACCCATTGCCCGCAGTTCCTGCATCAAGAGCAGCGCGTCTTCCGGATTGCGCATCACATCGCGTTCCGTGACTTCCAGCTGCAGACAATGCGCCGGCAGATCCATCTTCTCCAGCAGATCCTTGATCTCGGCGCGGAACACCTGATTGCGCGCAAGTTCGGCACGCGAGACATTCACGCTGACCGTCTTTGGCGCGGACTTCGGATAACGTTCCCTCCAGCCCCTCATGGCACGGCATGCCTCGAGACGGACCCACTGGTCGAGGGCGACAATCAGGCCTGACTCTTCGGCAATCGGAATGAACTCGGCCGGCGAGACGCAGCCCAGGACTGGATTCTGCCATCGCACCAGCGCCTCTGCAGAAACGAGCTCGCCGGACGAGAGCTCGACGATGGGCTGGTAGACGACGCTGAGCTCGTCGGTGCCGATGGCACGGCGCAGGCAGGTCTCGATCAGCACATGACGCGAAACCTCCTTGTGCATGCATTCGTTGAAAACGATCACACAGGAACGACCGGCGCGTTTTGCCTCGTACATGGCGACGTCGGCGTTGCGGACCACTTCGTCGGCAAGCGTGCAGCAATGATCGCTGGTCACGATGCCGACGCTGGCGCTGCAGTCCACCTCGCGGCCGTGAAGGTCGTAGGTTGACGAAAGCGCCGCGAGCAGGGCTTCCGCTATCCGCTTGGCTTCCGCCGGCGATGCAACGTTGTTCAGCAGTACCAGGAATTCATCCCCGCCGAAGCGGCTGACAACGTCATAGGCCGGATCACTATGGTCGGCCGAGGTCCGCAGCTCGAATGTCAGGCACACCGCGATCTGCCTCAGCAGTTCGTCACCTGCGGCGTGCCCCAGAGAGTCATTCACGAACTTGAAGCGATCTAGATCCAGAAACAGCACTGCAAACATCGCTTGCTCGCCGCCATTCACGCGATCGATCGCATACTTCAGGCACTGCAGGAACTGGCTTCTGTTGGGCAGGCCAGTCAGCGCGTCATGCGTCGCCTGATGCCGCAGCTGGCGATCGGCCCGCGCCATGCTCTCGTCGTACGCCCGCCCGCGAGCCGCCATGTGAGAGTCGAAGACGCTGGTAATCAACGTGATTGTCAGCATGCCGAAGGCCGCAAGGGCGACGGCAACCGCCAGCCAGCCGTTCTCGATGGCGAGCCCACCGTCGCAGATCGAACCCGGCGCAATCATGGCGGCGGACATGCCCATGTAGTGCATGCCCGCGATGGCGCAACCCATGATGATCGCTGCGCCCAGACGCGCGATGCGCGCATACCGATGCACGGTGCTGCGCAGGATAAAGGTCAGCCACAAGGCGCAATACGACGCTGCAAGGGCAATGAGCACCGAGGCGACGACTGGCATCAGCGCATACGTGATGTCCGGCGTGATCTCGATCGCACCCATGCCCAGGTAGTGCATGCCAACGATACCGAACGCCATTACACCGCTGCACAGCAGGTGGCGCGCCAGACCAAGTTGCTTGCTGCTGGCGATCCTGATTGCGAATCCGGAAGTAAGCACCGCCACGCCGAGTGACACCAGTGTCATATCGACGTCGTAGCGAAGCTGGATGGGAAGCGAGAGGGCCAGCATGCCGAGGAAATGCATGGACCAGATGCCCACGCCCATGGAGCAGGCACCGAGGATCAGCCAGGCGTGACCTGCGGCACCCCGGGACTCCGCCACGCGCGCCGCGAGCCCGAGTGCCGTATAGGACACAAGGATCGCAACGGCAATCGACAGCGCCACCAGCCCGGAGTTGTAGGAGAGTTCCATCCGGCGGAATTTTCGGGAATTCCAGCGCTGGATACTGAACAGACGTCTCGCAACGCGAGGTTCGGGCGTGCGATTAAGGGTTTGGAGCAGACGCGTCTAAGGGAGACCCTGAGGCGGTCTTCACTTCTCGCGTCGAACCGTAAGTATCTTTACGGGGTCGGCGAGCATCTGGCCCTTCATCGAACCATCGCCCATTGCGTCGGAGCGTGGCATCTCGAGGATATTGCGGACGATTGCCATGCCGTCAGAAACGCGTCCGAATACGGCATAGCCCGGATCCGCTGGCGTGCCATTGCCATCCAGCGACACCAGATCACCCACCACGATGAAGAAATCTCCGCGCGCGGTCCCCGGCCCGAGACTTGCCATGGAGATGGCGCCATCGAGGTGACTTAACCCGGTGACAGCGTGCGGTTCGTGCGCGATGGCACCGAGCGCCAGCTTCGGCGCGCTGCGGACGCCCCCCTGCACCATGCCGTATTTGCCTTCGGCATCGAGTTTGACGGCACGATAGAAATTGATCCCGTCGAAACGCTTGAGCTCGACATATCGCAGGAAATTCCGCGCGGTGATTGGTGCGCGCTCGATTTCAATCTCGAGGCGGATGTCACCCAGCGTGGTGTGCATGAGGACCTTCGCCATAGCCGGCGCCAGCGCGGTTGGCGGAGGGGATGGCGGACCGGCAGGCACCACGGTTTCCTGCGCCAGCGCGGCTCCCGCATACAGACCACAAAGCACCAGGATTCGTTGCAAGGTACGGGCGTAGCCGGGCATGCGCATTTCCTCTGTTGAGCGTTGCTGTGATGTCAGGCGTCCTTGAGGGCCTGCGTGAGCGCCGCGACGGTAGCGCCGGTGTGTTCCTTTGCCAACTCCCCGACCAGTCTTTCCTGCAACATCTTGCCATAGCGCTGCCGCAACTCTCC
>JBDSGY010000398.1:0-4195 GCA_039918755.1 Steroidobacteraceae bacterium | reverse complement strand
GACCTTTGCAGTCGGCGGGGTATCCGGCGGGAAGTCCGCTGCAGGTCCCGGCATGCCACTGCTTGCGGCGCGTGCCCAGCCACCGTCGTAACCAGCCGTGAACGTGTTGTAGGCGTGGACCTTGCTGAACTTCCACACGCCCCCTTCCTTGACCAGCTCGTTCTCGTAGATGGCGCCGCCCATCGACGCGCGGCCGCCCATGCTCATCTGCTGCAGCATGCGCGCGCGAACCCGGGCGCTTGAACCGTCTGCGGCGATGGTGATGACCGGCTGCAGATTGAGGTGGTTGCCAAGGCGCCCTTCGACAGGACCTTCCTGGCCCCGACCGAAAACCTTGAACAGGAACTCGCGCAGGCGCGGGCCTTTGTAGACGCCGCGCTGTGCAAGCTCGATAGAGCCATCGCGCGAGAACAGGTCGGCGAGCGGATTCCACAGGTTCTTGTCGAGGAAGTAGCCGTAGGCGCTCTCGAGATTCTCGATTTCGTCGTAATCCTTGACCCGCGCGATATCGCGCTCTGCCGTATCCAGCACCGCAAAGAGATCGGGCTGAGCCACGCGTTTGAAGGCGGCCACCGGCGTCCGCTTCGACACAGGCTCCAGTGCCGGCTTGCTGGCTGCTGGATACGTCGTCGGCAGGCCGGTAACCGGATTGTTGTAGTGAAACGGCGGCACATGCGCCTTCGGATAGATTTCGTAACGTTCTGTCGGCGGGCGATCCGGGGGCAGCGAAGCGAGCGGCCCGGGTGCCGGCTGCGCATCCTTCGCCCATCCCTGGTCGTAGTCCGTGATGAAGGTCGGGTAAAAATGCATGGCGCTGAATTTCCAGGCGCCGCCTTCCTTCACGAGGCGATTTTCGTAAATGCCCTCGCTCCACTGACCTTTGCCACCCACATGGCCCGTCATGTTGAATTCACGGCTGCGGATTCGGGCGCTGCGCCCATCCCGCGCAACAGTGACGATGGGCTGCAGCTGGATGTGATCGTTGAGCCAGCCAGCTTCAAGCCCCGCCGGACCCAGCGTGCCCAGGAATTCACGCACGCGCCGCTTGCCCGCGTACACGCCCTGCTGCGCGAACTCGATGGTGCCGTCGTCGGCGAACAGGTCCGCGACCTGGTCCCACTGGGCACGGTCGAGGTAGTAGCCATAGATGCGCTGCAGATTCTCGATCTGCTGCTCGTCGCGCAGGCGCGCGGCGCGCAACGCAAGATCAGCGGTGTTGATGGCAGGGCTGCCGCTCTTCGAGAGTGGCCCGGTGCCGGGTGAGACCCAGGCATTGCCCCCTTCGGCAGTACCGGGATTGACGTAATGGAAAGGCGCGATGCAGGCCTTTGGGAAGCCCTCGCAATCCATGTTGCGCTCGCGATCTGCAGGATGCGCAAGCTGGCGCGGCGGCCGCGCGGCAGCCGCAGCCTGCGGTGCGACCCAGCCCGTGGCATATGGCGCGCCGAAACCCGAGTAGTAATCGAGCCTGGCGATCTTCCACACACCGCCTTCCTTGCGGTACTGCATTTCGTACACGCCCTCGGCCCAGGTAGCGTTGCCGCCCTTGGAACCGAAATAGGCGTAGGCGCGCCAGCGACCTTTCCCGGTCTTGCCACCGGCATCCAGATGCACCACCGGCTGGATGTTCATGTGGTTGTAGAGGCGGTTGTCGCCGAGGCCCACCTGGCCCATCGGCACATTGCCCACATTGCGGTACAGGTGCTGGCGGATGCTTTCCTTGCCGACGAAGATGCCGGCGGGATAGTTCGCGACGGCATCGCTGGTGAAGAATTCGGCCAGATCAGTCCACAGCCCCTTGTCCAGGTAGTAGCCATAGCTGCGCTGCAGCCGCTTGATGGCGCTGATGTCCTCCCCGGCCTGCACCTCCATGGCGAGGCGTGCGGTGCGCTCACGGATGTCCGCACGGTCTGCGGCCGCGAGCGCGGAACTCGCCATGCACAGCAGGCTGGCAATCGCAGCAACACGGGTCAGGCGCATTTTCGCTATTCCTTTCACGACGGCCGGACTTCAGCTGACCCAGTGCGCATCGATGGCCTCGACCGCGGCGCTGGTCGCGGCGGACGCTGGCACGCCTGGCTGCAGGTGCAGCGCATAAGGCGGGTAGGCCAGGCAGATGTCATCGAGCTGCCAGTCTCCGCAGGCATCCGGATATGCCGCCGCATCGACCAGGCAGGCCGCGGGCCGTGCCTGCAGCAGCGACGCCGGCAGCGTGGCGCCGAGGACAGCGCCACTCACCGTAATGGTGACGCGCCCGAGAAACTGCCGACGCGGCATCAAGGTCTGGTTGTTCATCGTTGCCTCACCGCTCAACCGGGAAACGCCGGCAGCTCGCTGGCCGGATACCAGTTGGTATGCGTGCCGCCGCGCAGCCGGAACGGCAGCTTCACCGTGGCGATGGCGCCCTCTTCCATGCGCTGCGCATCGACGATGACGAGGTCGCTGGACATGGTCTCGTAGTTGCTCGCGATGCCCATGAGGTAACCGTCACCCTCACCCTTGCTCCCCTTGCGGGGCACGAAACAGCTTTCCTGGAGGCCCTGCACCGGCCCGACGAAGTACTTGCCAGGCTCGGCCTTCGGGTTGGTCACGTCCACGCGCAGATACTGGTTCGTGACACGGCCACCGTTGTTGCCAGCACGCGCCTGGTCGAAGGGCAGCGCCGGGTCGCGGTTGCCTACGTAGCAGTACTTGTAGGGCAGGCCGAGGTAACGGTCGTCCATGCGCGCCAGCACGCCATTGGAAGTGGAGATCAGTTCCTCATCGAAAGTGTCCTTGGTGCGCGACGCCATGTCGAAGGTCCAGCGACGGATCTGCGACGGATCGCGCTCACCGCTGGAAGTAGGCAGGTCCATCGTGATCTTGCCGTCCGGCGTTTCCACCGCATTCAGGAAATGCAGCGTGTTGCGCGCCGGCCCCTTGAACCAGCGCACGTCTTTGGTGCTGCCATCGCGCGGCAGGATGCCGACCATCGTCGGCAGGTCGCCATTCCATTCCCACATTGGCTCGCCGCTCTGCAACCTTGCTTCGCTGGTGGTCCGCGCCACCACCGGAAACACAATGTATTTTTTCGTGATCGCGATGTCATGCATGATGCCCACGTAGGGCACCTTGAACCACACCTCGTGTTTGATGCGGCCATCCTTGCCGACGATATAGGACACCACGTCATCGGTGAGGTCGCCCTTGGCCTGGTAGCCATAGGCGATCATCTCGCCGGTCTGCGCATCGATCTTCGGATGCGCGGACATCGTCGTGCCCTTGTACTTGCCATAGAAATCCCACACGCCCTCTGTTTCCAGCGTGTGCGGATTGACGGCCCACGGAAGCGAGTCTTCCTTCAGCGTCAGCAGTTTGCCGCCATGCCAGTACATGTGCGTGTTGGCGGCAGAACGATTGATCTTCTGCACGCTCGGGTCATCGGTGTAGTGGTTGCGATAGACCCCGAACAGCCGCTTGTGTGCGGCGCGCTCGGCAAGCAGTCGCGCCGTCTTCACATAGCGGGAGCGGAAATTGACATTGCCGTCCTTGAACCAGAATCGGCTGATGTGGCCATCGCCATTGAAACCAGTGGGCCATTCGTTCTGAGGCGGCCGGTACTGGAAATCGCACTGCATGCGATAGAAGTTGCCCTCGATGTCGGTCGGGATCCGGCCCCATACCTCGCAATCGAAGATGTCCGCTTCGAAGCGGGTCGGCGTATTGAAACCCGTCGACGGGAACATCGGATGACCGCGAAAATCGACCGCCATGACAATTCCCCCACTCGGCTGTAGTGCGCCGTTGTAGTAGCTTAACAGGACGATACTAATCCGATTCTGGCGGTCAAAGAACACCGCGCGGGGACCATACCGATGCTGAACCTTTCTGGCCGGACTGCTGCGCCGCCTGCGGTCATCGAAATGCATGCTGGGCCAACCTTTGCCGTCTCAATGGAGAGCCGTGCCGTCCTGCGGGAATGCGGTGCGCAGATCGCCAAGGTGGCCCGGCCCTGCTGCCGGGTGGAACGCAACGTGGGGCGCAGTGGCGCTCCAGGAGACAACCTGCGATGAAACTCATGCTGCCGCCCGGGATGTCAGCAGCGTCGTTCGACCGTGCACTCAGCGCGCTGCGTCGCCTGGTGGGCACGCAATGGGTGCTGGCCACCGACGAAGACCGCGACACCTACATCGATCCGTACGCTGCAGGCATGGGC
>JBDSGY010000397.1:0-3994 GCA_039918755.1 Steroidobacteraceae bacterium | reverse complement strand
ACCACCGGATTTAGCCTGTCGCAACTGCAGGTTGATGACGCCGGCAATGGCGTCGGAGCCGTATTGCGCGGAAGTGCCGTCGCGCAGCACTTCCACGCGCTCGATCGCCGCAATCGGGATCGTGTTGAGATCGACGCCGGAAGACCCACGACCGATGCTGCCGTTGACGTTCACCAGCGCTGACTGATGCTGGCGTTTGGAGTTCAGGAGTACCAGCGCCTGGTCCGGCGCAAGGCCGCGCAGCGTGACCGGACGGATGTGATCCGTACCATCGCTGATCGCGGGCCGGGGAAAGTTGAGCGACGGCGCCGCAACGGACAGCGCCTGTGCAAGTTCGGTGGAACCCTGCGAGGACAGCTCCCTGGTCGAAATGATATCGACCGGCGCCAGCGATTCGAGCCTGGTTCGTTCCTGCGCGCGCGTTCCGGTCACGATCACTTCGCTGAGGGTCTCACTCTCTTCATCCTGCGCAATGGCAGTGAAGGAAGATCCCAGCAGCGTGGGGATCAGGCAGAGTCGAAACATCGTCTGTTGCGCAACGAAACGTTTCATGATTCAAATTCTCCTGATGCGGTGTTGCCCGAGTCTCGCACTCATCCCTGCGATCGACAACACGAGCGTACCCGATATGCTGTGAGGTGCGACCGTCGGTGCATACACCAAACCGGCAACGGTGGGAATGCTGCGGCGCAGGGAATCAATCCGGCGCGCCGCGCTGACTCCGGAACCGAGCGAACTTGGATACACTCGCGTGATGGCCACCTTCGATATCCCCCACGACAGCAGGCCCCGCAAAAGACATTGGTACAGCCTGCCGCCGACACAGCAGATACTGCTGGGGCTGGTCATCGGGGTGCTGCTGGGCTGGTGGATCGGCGGCCTCGATGCGGCGGCAAAGGACAGCTGGGACAAGGGGCTGGTGGTCGTACGCGACGTGTTCCTGCACCTGGTCAAGGTAATGATCGCGCCGCTCATCTTCGCGAGTGTCGTGCAGGGGTTTGCGGGGGCGGGCGACATCAAGCGCGCGCAGCGCATCGGCCTCAAGTCACTGCTGTATTTCGAGATCGTCACCACGCTCGCGCTGGTGGTCGGCCTCACTGCCGTGAATCTGTTCAAGCCTGGCGTCGGCGTGGTGCTCGCGGAAACCGCCCAGTCGACGGCCGGACTCGCCAAACCGCAGACACTGGGCGAAATCATCGTGCACGTGTTTCCCACCAGCATCATCGACGCCATGGCACGCAACGACGTGCTGCAGATCGTCGCGTTCTCGGTGTTGTTCGCCATTGCAGTAGTCGTGGCGGGACCGGCGGGCAAGCCGGTGATCGAGTTCTGCGACAGCCTTACGCAGGTGATGCTGAAGTTTGCAGGCGTCATCATGAAGTTCGCGCCGTTCGGCGTGGGCGCCGCAATCGCGACCACGGTTGCGCATCAGGGACTGGGCTCGCTCTTCACGCTGGCAAAGATGCTGTTCACGCTGTACGGCGCGCTCATCGTGTTCGTGGTGGTGGTGCTGGGCGCGGTGGCATGGATCGCGCGCGTGCCGCTCAAGCCGTTCATCAAGGCCATACGCGAACCGTTCGCCATTGCCTTCGCTACCTCCAGCAGCGAGGCCGCCTTGCCGAAGGCCTTCGAAAACATGGAAAAGCTGGGTGTGCCGCGCGGCATCGTGGGCTTCGTGCTGCCGGCCGGTTATTCGTTCAACCTCGACGGTTCGACGCTCTATCTTGCGGTCGCGTCCGTATTTGTCGCGCAGGCTGCCGAGACCACGACCGGCGTGCATCTGGGCATCGGTGGCCAGGTAACCATGATGCTGGTGCTCATGCTGACTTCCAAAGGCGTGGCTGCAGTTCCCCGTGCCTCGTTCGTGGTGCTGGTTGCGGCACTGGAATCGTTCAACCTGCCCGTTGCCGGCGCGTTCCTGATCCTCGGCATCGACGCCCTGCTAGATATGGCACGCACTTCGGTCAACGTGCTTGGCAACGGCCTGGCTTCCGTGGTGGTGGCTCGATGGGAAGGCGAATTCGACGATGCAAAGGCCCAGGAATACGGCAACGCGGTTGAAACAACAGGGACGGGGCGGGCCGGGTCAGGCTAGATCGATGCGGCAACGCAGCACCGCTCATTCTTTATTGTCGTGGAACGCCGCCGCGGGGCAGGCGAAGTTCAAAGCACGTGCCCTGTTCGGTAGATGAGACATCGACCGTGCCACCGTGTGCGAGAGCCACTTCCCTAACCACGTAGAGTCCCAGACCCAGGTTGGCACCTGAAGTCGGCGAATTCACATCCGTGTCATCGATTTCGGCACGCACGAGAGGATCGAAGATACGGGGCAGAATTCCGGGAGGAATGGGCTTGCCGGCATTCTCCACCCTGAGGATGACCTCCCCACTGTCTCGACCATCCACACTCACATGGACGACAGCGTCCGGATGGCCATATTTCAGTGCATTCAAGACCAGATTGGAGAGCGCCTGGTGCAGCCGGCGCGGGTCCCATTCGCCGTTGGTATCGCCGTCGGATTGCAGGCTCAGCACCCGCCCTACGCTGAAGGTTTCTATTTCGCGCAGCGTGTTGCCCGCGAATGTTTCCAGATGCAGCGGTGCCCGTTCGACGCTGAGGCCCGCACCGAGCCGATCGCGCGTGTATTCCACCAGGTCATCCAGCAAGGCTTTCATCTGCGCAACACTGCGCAGCACGATCGCAGCCGTCGGTGACGGACTGGTCCGGGATTTCTGATCGACCAGGGTGCAGGTGGCAATCGTGCTCAGGGGCCCGCGCAGATCGTGACCGAGCATCCCCAGAAACAGGTCGCGGGTCCGGTCCACTTCGACCAGAAAAACAGCGAGCGATTCCGCAATGGCCTGGTCAACGGCTTCGTTGAAGCGGATCACGTCTTCCAGGTCCTCGGCTTCCGCAGCGGGCGATGCCGCGCCCCACAAACGCAGGACCGTTGCGCGCAATGCCCGATACTCGCCGACCATCTGCTCCACCGCAAACCCCTGGCGCTCGCGTTCGCGGGCGTGGCTGCGGGACGGGACGTTGCTGGACGTGGAGGCAGTGGTGCTGAGGCCTTCCGACTTCGCCTGCTGCTGATCCTCGTCCTGCGGGCGCAGCATGTCGGCCGCAATTTCCTCGAGGATCAATTTGCCATGATCCAGCAGAGCTCGTTCGTCCATGCCGGATGCAGCCGGCTTCTGATGGCGGGCAAATTCCACCCAGTCTGCCAGGATCAGATCAAGGTTGGCGCTGATGAAGCTGGAGAGGCGCATGCTCGTTCCTGGGCTGAAAAGACGATCCTGCTGCGCAAGTCTCTGGCAGGCGGTGCAGCATAGCAAGGCGGAACGCGACACGGTGGCGCGCTGTTCTTGAGCTCCCAAGGCCAATGCCGGATCATGCTCGGCATGAACGCACACCATGGACAGCGTGACCGCAGCCGGGGATCGGGCATGAGAGCCGTGCTGATGGCAATCGGGGCGAGTGCAGCCATGCTGTCGGCGCCCGCGATGGCGGCGACGCCAGCCTGCGATCGTCCCTGCCTTAGCGCATTTCTTACCAGGTACCTCGATGCGCTGGTTGCCAGGGACCCCGCCCGTTTGCCACTGGCTCCCAACGTGCGCTTCACCGAAAACGGCGTCAGCATTCCGCTTGGTGAAGCACTGTGGTTCACGATCAGCAGTCTTGGCCCTTATCGGGTGGACTATCTGGATCCCGACTCCGGTCAGGCCGCTACCCACGTGGACTTTCGCGAAGGTGAACGGGGCGGCCTGATGGCGCTGCGCATCCGCATCGTGTCTGGCCGCATCAGCGAGATCGAAACCGTCCTGAATCGCGGTGCACCGATGGCCATGCACATGCCAGCGGCAGAGCCGGCATGGACGCAGATCGAACCGCCCGCCACGCGGCTGACGCGTGCGCAGCTCGCCGAGGAAACGCGCAACTACCTGCGCGCTGTATCACGCAGCGATGGGCGACTGGTGAAGTTCAACCGCGAATC
>JBDSGY010000396.1:0-2775 GCA_039918755.1 Steroidobacteraceae bacterium | reverse complement strand
GGTGTTTTCGCCTGGATGCTGGATATTCACGAACATGGTCTTCAGGTCCGGCGTAGTCGCGATGCCGGTGATCTCGCAGCCCTTCGGTCCGACGAGGAAGCGCCGCAGGTTGTTCGCCGTCGGCGTGGCGCCAACCTGCGTGGTGATCGTGCCGGTGGCCGCACCCACCGTATTGGTGACCTGCCTGGCACCGCCGTCCCCCACCGTGCCGGGAAGTGCGGCCAGCATCATGCAGTTGGTGACGCTGGTGTAAGCGCTGTCGTCTGTCTGGATCCAGCAAACGCCCTGCGAATCAAACCAGATGCCGTCAGGACTCGAGAAGTCATTGGCATCCGTGAGGCCCGACAGATTCACCGTCGCCGCAGCAGCGGCCGCGGGCGAACCGAACAGGTAGATGTCCCATCGGAAGGTGGTCGCAGAGCCCAGCCCGCCAGTCTCTTTCAGCCGCAGGATATGGCCGTTGACGTTGCCACCCGCTCCATAAGACCGGGGGTTGGCCGCATCCACCTTGTCCACGGGGCGAATCGCGGCCGAATTGTTGGTCAGCGTCACGTACACCTCGCCATTCCGCGGATGCACTGCCGTCCACTCGGGGCGATCCATCTTGGTGGCGCCAGCAGCATCGGCGGCGAGCCGCGTATTGACACAGATGTCGGCCAGATCTGCAAAGGCGTAATTGGTGTTACCCGTGAGCGCCGTATTTGCCAGTGTCAGTGGCAACCACTCCCCACTGCCATCACCGTTGAAGCGCGCCGCATACAAGGTGCCCGCGTTCAGGTACTTGTCCCCTGCCGCAAGGCCGTTGCCCGCGTCAGCCGCGGACCAGCTGGCAGCGGACACGAACTTGTACACATACTCGCCACGCGAATCATCTCCCATGTAGAACGTGATCGGCTGGCCCTGCACCGGCGTGCCATAGGCTGCAGCTTCATGCGCCAGCCTGCCCAGCGCCGTGCGTTTGCGCGGCACCGAGGCCGCGTTGAACGGATCGATTTCCACCACGTAGCCGAATGTGTTTGGCTCATTGCGGAAATCGTCGCTGCCGTCAGCGGAGGCGCCACTCTGCGTGGCATCCCAGCGCCGGAAGCTGCGATCTGCTGGATCCGTGGAGGTCGCAGTCGCCCAGCCGTAATTGCCCGACGCGCCCTGTGCAATGCCATAGCGCTGCAGCGCTTTCACGGCCCGCGCAGTACTGCCGCCTCGAGTTGCATCATCGCCCGCGGCCCGGCGGAAATAACCCGCCCAGTTCTCTTCACAGGTCAGGAAGGTGCCCCAGGGGGTGTGCCCGGTGGCGCAGTTGTTGATCGTGCCGCGGCTGGCTGCGCCCGTCGGCGAATTCAGCGTCCTGAGGAATGCGCTGCCTGCGGCGGGTCCCGCGAGATCCACGGCGGTGTTCGGCGTGATCCGCCGGTTGAAAGCCGAATCCCGGACCAAGGACATCGCGCCATTCGTCCCCCGCGCTACTTCGTAAATCGCGACCCCGTGCGCGTTTATTTCCTTCACCACTTCATCGGGCACCGTGCGCACGCCAGCCACCGTGGTTGGACCTGCCGCATGCAGGAAAATCTGCGTGATGTTTTCATGGTTGATGCAGATCAGCCCGCGTGTCGACGAGTTCGCATCCAGCCGGCCATTGGCGCCCAGTCCGAAATATTCCATGCCATCGTGGTGATCGCCCGAACGCTGCATGAAGGACGTACCGCCCTCACCGCCATTGTTCATGTAGTTCGAGACGCCCGCGGCCAATGGATCACCAAGTGAGTACAGGACCGATGCGGTGTAACCCGAGGCGACGGTCAGCACGTCGGCGACAGACTTTGCCACCGGGCTGAAATTGAGCTCGAGCGTGCGCGGCGGCGGCGCAGCGACGTCATCGTCACTTTCGCAGGCGGCAAGTGCGCCACCCAGCAGCAGCGTTGCGGCCGTCCCCACTCCACCTTTCAGCATCCCGCGCCGGGAGAGGAATGTCTTCAGCACCGAATCGAATGCAGTGTTGGCGGAATTGTTGCAGCCGATGTCATCGGCCTCGAATGAGGTATTGCGCTGGTCGATCATGGACTGGAACTCGCATGGCTGGGGTGGAGGCCATGGACGTTAAAGGCCGTAAATGATGTTCTCGTTGCAGCCAGATGACTGCAGGATGACAGCGCCGGCGGCCTTGGCCTGCCGTGCGGCGAATTTCGTTGTACCCCTGCGCCGCCCACGCTAAGTTGCTTCCATCGTGATCCGGAGAGCAATTGCATGAACCTGCACACCTCGAGACTGGCATGGGCCTTCGCTGCCGCCCTGGCGATTCCGGCATACGTGGGCGCAGCAGAGCGCTCGCATCGCTGCGCGGAGCAAATCGACGACGCGCAGCGCCTGGCCTGCTATGACGCGGAGTATGGGAAGCCGGGCAACGGGGCCGCGAACGGCGCCGCCGCAACGCGCACGCAGGTTGTCCAGCCCCCGGATGCGCGCCCGGTCGAAAATAGGTCCAGGACCAGGAAAAGCGTCCCCGATCTTTCGACTGCGTCAGTGACCGCCTTGAGCACGTTTCCTGACGGCCGGTTCAGGGCAACCCTGGACAACGGCAACATCTGGACGCAGCTGGAGCCTGACAGGGCCGCTGTGCTCGCAGTCGGTGACAAGGTCAACATCAAGAAGGCGCTGCTGGGATCGTTTCTGATGACCACACCGGCCGGGGTCGTCACGCGTGTGAAGCAGATGCCATAGCAGTATTGTGCGCAATGATTCGCACCCCCCGAGCGCATTTTCACGCGTCCAGATGCATCG
>JBDSGY010000395.1:0-9023 GCA_039918755.1 Steroidobacteraceae bacterium | reverse complement strand
GCCCTGCGACTCCAGTGCCCTGACCGGCTCGAGCACCGACTTGTGCTCGGTGGCCAGCGTGATCACATGCGGCTTGCCACCCTGGGCCAGCGCTGCCCGCACGGTGCCGGTGATGGCGAGGTTGTTCGACTCGGTGGCGCCCGAGGTGAACACGATATCTGCAGCATTTGCGCCCACCAGCGCTGCCACCTGCGCCCGCGCCGTTTCCACCAGGCCCAGCGCCACGCGCCCTGCCGCATGATTTGCGGCGGCATTGCCGGGCGGGAATGCCAGCACTTCGGCCATGCGCTGCGCCACGCGCGGCAACACCGGTGCGGTGGCCGCGTAGTCCAGGTAGGTGGTAGCGCGATCGCCCCGGCGCTCAGTGCTCATCGCCTGCCTTGCGTCTGCGGCTCTGCACTGCGGTCAGCAATCCACGCAGGATGTTCACCTCGTTGCCGTCGAGTTCGGCGCGCGTGAACATGCGGCGTATGCGGCCGATCAGACTGGTGCCAAGCTGGGTGCGATCGCGAAAGCCCACTTCATCCATCACCGTCTGCAGGTGTGCATAGAAGCGTTCCATCTGGTCCGGCGTTGCCAGCGGCGCTTCGCGCGGCACCAGTTGCCGGCCGGGCTCATGCTGCGCCATCAGGATCTCATAGGCGATGAGCTGCGCGGCCATGCCGATGTTCAGCGAGGCATAGTCGGGATTGGCGGGAATGCGCAGCAGGACATGCGCTGCCTGCAGCTGTTCGTTCGAAAGCCCGAAGCGCTCCGTGCCGAACAGCACCGCAACTGCACCGGAGCCACTGCGGGCTTCGGCCACCATGCGCGTGGCCGCTTCGCGTGCTTCGAGGATGCGGAAATACTGGTCGCGCGTGCGCGCGGTGGTTGCCAGCACCAGTCCGCAGTCCGCGATGGCTTCGGCCAGCGATTCGACCACCCGCGCACTGGCCAGCAGATCGTCGGCACCCGCCGCTCGGGCTGTGGCATCTGGATGCGGAAATTCGCGCGGCTTGACCAGCACCAGCTCTGACACACCCATGTTCTTCATTGCACGCGCCACCGCCCCGATGTTGCCGGGATGGGATGTTTCGACGAGAACGAAGCGTATGGGCAGTGTCATGTAACGGCAATCCGGCCGAATGGCCGCGGGGGTGCTGGCGGTGTCTGGTATTCTACCGCGCCATCGCCGACCCGCCTGCCGCAAGAGCGCCCATGCATCCCTACATGAACACTGCCGTCAAGGCTGCGCGTCGCGCCGGCGAGATCATCGTGCGCGGACTGGCGCGCTTCGAAGGCGTTGAAACCGCCTCGAAGGGCCTGAACGACTTCGTCACCAATATCGACCATGCGGCCGAGGCCGCGATCATCGAGACGCTCGGCGAGGCCTATCCGCACCATGCCTTCCTGGCTGAAGAAAGCGGCGCCAGCGGCACGGGCGACAACATCTGGATCATCGACCCGCTCGATGGCACCACGAATTTCATGCACGGGTTCCCGACCTTCGCGGTGTCGATCGCCTTCCAGATGGGTGGGCGCATCGAGCACGGCGTCATCTACGACCCGATGCGCCAGGAAATCTTCACCGCGTCGCGCGGCCAGGGCGCCTATCTCGAAAACCGGCGCCTGCGCGTCAGCCGCCAGCGAACGCTCGAAGGCTCGCTGATCAGCACCGGCTTCCCATACCGGGACAACCTGGCGCTGCTTGATCCGTACATGGCAATGATGAAGGCCGTCATCCAGCGTGCTTCGGGCCTGCGCCGTCCAGGGTCCGCTGCGCTCGATCTGGCCTATGTGGCGGCTGGCCGCACCGACGGTTTCTGGGAAATCGGGCTGAAGGCGTGGGATACCGCGGCGGGCACGCTGATGATCCGCGAAGCCGGCGGTTTGGTCGCGACGCTGGATGGTGGCGAGTACAAGCAGAATGGCAACATCGTCGCGGGCACGCCGCGGGTGTTCAATGAACTGCTGGAAACGATTGCGCCGTTCCTGACTGACGAACTGCGAGAGAACACCAGCAAATCCGGCTGAGTGCTAGCCCAGCCTGCAATGCGCGCCGGCGTAGTTCGCAATCGCGAGGCCACACGCCACGCTCGTGAAGGGATCATGCCCTTCGACACGCCCATGGAATTGCTCTTCCAGCATCCGGCGCACCGCAACGATTTCTGAGGTGCCGCCCGTGCGGATCACCACCGTGACGTCTTCGCTGCGGATGCCTGCCGCGGGCAGCAGCGTGTCGATGCGCTCGCGCAGAGTGGCCAGTGCCGGCACCAGGATGGCGTCGAGCTGCTCGCGCCGGAACGGCACGGTGAGATTGATCTCGGGAATGTCGATGGTTGTTGCGGTGCGCGTGGACAGCTCGGCCTTGGCGCGCTTGATCGCCTGGAAACAATTGTGGCTGTAGTTGAAGGAGATCAGGTCGAGCAGGCGCTGGAACTTCTCCGCGCCCGCACCGCCACGCGACAGGCGATCCACCACCATTGCGCGGGTGTAGTTCTGGTTGAGGAGAAACGTGGTCTGCCAGTTGATGAGGCCGGACTCGAACTCCTGGAATGGAAACAGCGTGTCGATCTGCCGTCCGTCCACGTCACGGACCCAGCGCTCGCCCTTGCCCAGCTCTGGAAACAGCATGTTCTCGAAGATGAGCTGGTCGATGCGGTCGCCGCCGAGCGCCACACCGTTGGTGGCCAGCACTTCAAAGTTTGTCCCCGAGTAACGCACGGCCGCGAGGTCCAGCGTGCCGCCGCCGAAGTCCACGGTGAGTGCGATCCCGGCGTCAGTGCGCCGCGTGCCATGCAGCCAGCTCAGGGTGGCAGCCACCGGCTCCGGATAAAATTCGGCGATATGCAGGCCAGCGTGCTCATAGGCTTCCGCCAGACGCGCCACGGCCACGGGATTGCGGCTGCCGGCTCGCCCTTCAAAGGTAACGGGCCGGCCTGCGTGAATGGGCGGCAGCGGCGGCTTCAGATCGCGCTCCAGCGCCTCCCGCATGTGGGTGAGGATCGGCGTGAGCAGCGCGACGATGCGGTAGTGCCGATCGAACACCGTCAGTCGTTCGATCTCGGCATCGCCCAGCAGCCGCTTCAGGCCCTGGAACAACCGGCCCGGCAAGGTGCGGTCATGCAGCGGGCCATATACCGCATTGCGCTGCGTCTCGAGCCGCGCGATGTCATCGCCGGTGTTGCTGCCACTGATCGAAGAGGCCGATTCGCCGATGACCTCGGCCACCAGCTCCACGCGCCTGCCACGGTTCTCTTCCACATAGCGGTCGATGGCCTCACTTCCCACCAGCGCGGCGTAGCCGCGATCAAGGTGAATCGCCGTAGGCAGGATCGGGCTGTTCCGCTGCAGCACCACGCGGTGCATGCGCTCGCCGTCGAACCAGGCGACCGCGGAGTTCGATGTCCCGAAATCGAGACCCACCCCGACCTTCTTGGGCAGCGACATGCCTCAGCCGCCGAGATACGCGCTGCGCACCTTGGGGTCCGCGCGCAATGCCGCCGACTGATCGTGCAGGATGATGCGGCCAGTCTCCAGCACGAAGCCGGAGGTGGCGATTTCCAGCGCCAGGTTGGCGTTCTGTTCCACGAGCAGGATGGTGATCCCCCGCGTGCGGTTGATCTCGACGATCTGCGCGAAGATGGCCTTGACCAGCAGCGGCGCGATGCCCAGCGACGGCTCGTCGAGCATCAGGAATTTCGGCTGGCTCATCAGCGCACGGCCGATGGCCAGCATCTGCTGCTCGCCGCCCGAGAGCGTGCCCGCTAGCTGTTTCTCGCGCTCCTGCAGCCGCGGAAAAACACTGAACACGTATTCACGCTCACGCTGGATCAGTTTCTGGTCGTGCTGCAGGTACGCGCCCATCATCAGGTTCTCGCGCACCGTCAGGTTGGCGAACACCATGCGCCCTTCGGGCACGTGGCAAAGGCCCCGCGCCACGATCTTGTGCGCCGGCAGGCCATCGATGCGCTCGCCGTTGTAGGTGACGCTGCCACCTTGTGGCTTGATGAGCCCGGAGATGGTGCGCAGCGTGGTGCTCTTGCCCGCGCCATTGCTGCCGATCAGCGTCACGATGCTGCCGGCCTCGACAGTCAGCGACACGCCATGCAGCGCGCGGATCGCGCCATAGTTCACGACGAGGTTGTCGAGCGTCAGCATCAGCCGGTCACCGCAGCCACCGGCACTTCTTCGCCGAGATAGGCCTCGATCACCTTGGGATTGGCGCGCACTTCGGCGGGCGTGCCTTCGGCAATCTTCACGCCGTGGTCGATCACCACGATGCGCTCGCAGATATTCATCACCACCTGCATGTCGTGCTCGACCAGGAGGATCGAGATGGCAAAGCGTTCCTGCACCGCACGGATCAGGCGCGTGAGTTCGATCTTTTCAGTCGGGTTCATCCCAGCGGCCGGCTCGTCCAGCAGCAGCAGCTTCGGCTGCGTGGCCAGCGCGCGCACGATTTCCAGGCGACGCTGGTTGCCGTAGGGCAGGCTCCTGGCCGGCTCATCCCGCACCCGCGCCAGATCGAAGATCTCCAGCAACTCGGTGGTGCGTGTCGCAATCGCCTGCTCTTCGGCATGAAACGATGGTAGCCGGGTAAGCGAGCTCAGCGAGTGATGCTTCAGGTGCAGGTGGAAGGCCACGCGCACATTGTCGAACACGCTCATCGACGGAAACAGGCGGATGTTCTGGAACGTGCGCGCGATGCCGAGCTTGGTGATCTGGAAGGGCTTCAGGCCCACGAGCGACTGGCCGCAGAAGCGGATGTCACCAGCGGTTGGCCGGTACACGCCGGTGATCAGGTTGAACACACTGGTCTTGCCGGCGCCGTTCGGTCCGATGAGCGCCATCAGCGAGCGCTCGCCCACCGAGGCGGTGAGATTGCCCACGGCGGTCAGGCCGCCGAAGCGCAGCGTGCAGTCCGAGAGTTCCAGCAGCGCGGCCATCAGCTTGCCTTGCGCCGCGGCAGTGACCATGTGAACAGCCCCTGCGGCCGCAGGATCATCAGCACGATGATCAGCAGCGAATACAGGATCATCCGGAAATCCCCGAACTGGCGCAGCCATTCGCCCAGCACGGTGAGCAGGATGGCCGCGGCGATCACCCCCGTGGTGTTGCCCATGCCACCCAGGATCACCATCACCACGATCTCGATGGACCGGTCGAAACCAAAGCCCTGCGGCGCGATGTACTGCTTGAAATGCGCATACACCCCCCCTGCCAGTCCCGCGAAGAACGCACCGACCAGGAAGGCGGTGATCTTGTAGCGCGTGGTGTTGATGCCCATGGCCTCGGCGGCGATCTCGTCGTCGGCCACCGCGATGAAGCCGCGCCCATAGGTGGAGTTGACCATGGTCCACACCACATACACCGCAATGGCCGCCAGGCCAAAGGCCCACAACAGGTTGGCATAGGCCGGAATGCCGATGAGGCCGCGTGGCCCCCCAACCGCATCGATGTTCTGCAGCACCACACGGATGATCTCGCCGAAGCCGAGCGTCACGATTGCCAGGTAGTCGCCCTTCAGCCGCAGCGACGGCACGCCGACGATGAAACCTGCGAGCGCGGCGCCCAGTCCTCCCGCGAGCAGCGCGACAGCGAACAGCAGCCATTGCTGACCACCCAGCAACGGCAACAGCGTCGCGCTGGCCGCAGTGGTAAGCATGGCTGCGACATAGGCGCCGACACCCATGAAGCCGGCATGGCCCAGCGAGAACTGGCCGGTGTAGCCGTTGATGAGATTGAGACTGACGGCCAGGGTGATGTTGATGCCACAGCTCACGGCCACATCGAGGAAGTACGGGTCGTAGCTGCCGGAAAAGAACGACACCAGGGCGATGCCTGCAAGCGCGCCCAGCAACGCCAGCTGCGAGCGCGGCAGCATCAGACCTTCTCCGCCTGGCGCTTGCCCAGCAGGCCGTTGGGTCGGAGCAGGAGGATAAGAATCAGCACCGCGAATGCGACCGCGTCCCGGTAGGTGGAGCCGCCCAGCGCCACGACGGTAGTCTCCACCAGCCCCAGCACCAGGCCGCCGACCGCGGCACCGGCGATATTGCCGATGCCACCAAGCACGGCCGCGACGAAGGCCTTGAGGCCTGGCAGCGTGCCCATCAGCGGATCGATGGACGGATAGTTCGACGCGTACAGGATGCCGCCGGCCGCGGCCAGCGCCGAGCCGAGCGCAAACGTGAACGAGATGACGCGGTCATTGTTCACGCCGACCAGCGATGCGGCGGTGGGATTGAACGACAATGCACGCATGGCCGTGCCGATGCGCGTGTTGAGCACGATATGGCGCAGCGCGAACAGCAGCACCAGCGTCACCACGAACACCAGGATCTGGTTGCTGGCAATCACCAGGCCGCTGTCGAACTGGAAGTAATGCTGCGGGAACAGCGTCGGAAACGACTTGGGATTGGCACCGAAGATGCGCTGCCCCAGGTTCTGCAGCAGCAACGACACACCGATGGCCGTGATCAATGCGGTGAGCGTCGAGCGGCCACGCAGCGGCCGGTACGCGAGCTTCTCGATGATCACGCCCAGCAGCGCGCAGATCGCCATCGACCCCAGCAGCACGAACACGCCCGCCATGACCGATGCCTGCGGCACGGCGCGCGCCAGGTAATAGCCGGAAAACGCGCCCACCATGAAGATGTCGCTGTGCGCAAAGTTGATGAAGCGCAGCACGCCGTAAACCATGGTGTAACCCAGGGCAATCAGCGCATAGATGGCGCCCAGCGCCAGGCCGTTGATGAGTTGCTGCAGCAGCTCAGTCACGGCGCCGCAGCCCTACGGTGCGATGGTTTCGACGTACTGGAACTTGCCGTCTTTCACGGTGATGATCACCGCCGGCTTGGTCGCGTCGCGCTTGGCATCAAGCGTGGTGGCGCCCGTCGCGCCGGGGAAATCCCTGGTGCTCGCCAGCGCATCGCGGACCTTCGGGCCGTCGGTGCTGCCGGCACGCTTGATCGCATCCGCCAGCACCATCACCGAGTCGTAGCCCAGTGCCGCCATCGCGTCGGGTGTCTCGCCGCTGTACTTGGCCTTGAAGGCCGCAACGAATTTCTGCGCCAGCGGCTCGGTGCTCTCGGGCGAGAAATGGGTGGAGTAATACGTGCCTTCCAGCGCCTCGGCGCCGGCGATCTGCAGCAGTTCCGGCGCTTCCCAGCCATCGCCACCGAAGAGAGGCACGGTGATGCCGAGCTGCCGCGCCTGCGCCACGATCAGGCCCACATCGGTGTAGTAGCCCGGCACGATGATGGCATCCGGCTTCGTGCCCTTGATGGCCGTGAGCTGCGCCTTGAAGTCCTTGTCGCCACCGGTGTACTTCTGCTCGGAGACGATCTGCCCGCCATCGGCCAGGAAGGATTCGCGGAAGAACTGCGCCAGGCCCACGCTATAGGGCGCGGAAACATCGGAGAACACGGCGACCTTGCCAGCCTTGAGCGTCTTCTTCGCGAACTGTGCCAGCAGCTTGCCCTGGAAGGGATCGATGAAGCAGACGCGGAAGATGTAGTCACCGGTCTCGGTGACCTTCGGGTTGGTGGACGATGGCGAGATCATGGGGATCTGGCTGGCCTGCGCGATGGGCGCCGCTTCCAGCGATCGCCCGGAAGCCACTTCACCCAGCAGCGCCACGATCTTGTCGCGGGTGATGAGCTTCTTGGCGATGGTCGCGGATTCCCCCGGCGTGCTGCGATTGTCCTCGTAGACGAATTCGATCTTCTTGCCGAGCAGGCCGCCAGCGGCGTTCAGCTGTTCGATGGCGAGCTCGGTGCCCTTGTGCGAGGACTGGCCGAAGGCCGCTTCCTTGCCGGTCAGGGATGCGAATTCGCCGATCTTGATGGTGTCCGCGGCGGCGGCGGGGCCGTTGCCGGATTTCGAGCAGCCCGTCAGCAGGGCCAGGCCCGCCAGCGCGGCAGCCAGAATGCGAATTCGCGGTTGAATCATGGGTGTTTCCAACTTTCTGGTGAACGCGGATGAACCCTGAGTATAGGGCTACTTGCGGGAATCCAGCAGCTTGCGCAGGCGAAGGTTGACCATCTCCACGCAGACGGAGAAGGCCATGGCGAAATAGAGGTATCCCTTGGGCAGATGGGTGCCATAGCCGTCGGCGATCAGCGCCACGCCGACCAGGATCAGGAAGGCGAGTGCCAGGATCTTGACCGTAGGGTGTTTTTCGACGAAGTCGGAGATGGCGCCGGACACCGCCATCATCACGAAGATGGCGATCACGATGGCAGCGACCATGATGGGCACCTGGTCCGGGGTGGCCAGGCCCACGGCGGTGAACACCGAGTCCAGCGAGAACACGATGTCGATGATCGCAATCTGCACCACGATGACGGCGAAGCTCGAAAACAACCGCACATGGCGTTCATCGGCTGCGCCTTCCAGCGTGTGATGGATTTCCAGCACGCTCTTGGCGAGCAGGAACAGGCCACCGGCGATCAGCACCACGTCGCGGCCGGAAAACTCATTGCCGGCAAGCGTGAACCAGGGTTGCGTCAGGCGTGTGAGCCAGACGATCGAGAACAGCAGCGCGATGCGCGTGCCCATGGCGAGCGACAGCCCCACCACCCGCGCCCGCGGGCGCTGCGCTTCGGGCAGGCGCCCGACCAGGATCGAGATGAAGATGATGTTGTCGATGCCGAGAACGATCTCGAGCGCCGACAGGGTGAGTAAGGCTACCCAGGAGGTAGGTTCCGACATCAACTCGATCACGGCAGACTGTCGACCTCCTTGCTGCGCACCGTCGGGAACACATGCTCGGCCTTCAGACCCAGGTCGAGCGCCACGGCGGAGGAAATGTAGATCGACGAATACGTACCCGCGAGGATGCCGATGACCAGCGCCTCGGAGAAGCCACGCAGTGCCACGCCGCCGAGCACCAGCAGCGCCACCACCACGATCAGTGTCGTGACCTTGGTCATGATGGTGCGCGACAGCGTCTGGTTGATGGACTGGTCGAGCGCGAGCTGTGTCGGCAGGCGCCGGTTGGCTTCGAAGCGTTCACGGATGCGGTCGAACACGATGATGGT
>JBDSGY010000394.1:0-3849 GCA_039918755.1 Steroidobacteraceae bacterium | reverse complement strand
CGTTGGCGCCATAGGCCAGCGCGAGCACGTCGCCCGGATAGATAAGGTGCGGATTCTGCACCGCCGGATTTACATGCCAGATCTCCGGCCACAGCCAGGGATCGCGCAGGTACATTGCCGAGATGTCCCACAGCGTGTCACCACGCTTCACGGTGTAGCTGAGCGGCGCGTTCGGGTTCATGACCACCGGTGCCGATGAGGTCACCGTGGTCGAAGATTCTGTGCCGGCGCGGGCGATGGCTGCCTCGACAGCATTCTCGGGGGCCTGCGCGGCGACCGGCGCAGGGCGGGCCTGCGGCACCGGTGCGGCTTCAGGGGCGGCCTTGCCGTTGGAAAGAAGCTGGCAACCGGAAGTCAGCGCGAGCACCGAAAGGCCACCCACAATCCCAAGAAGCGCGCCTGGGGAGCGCCTAACCGCTTGATTCGAGACCATTTCAGCTCCTGTTCCCGTCTGATGTCGCTACATCGTCCACAGCGACCCGCTGCCACACGCTGTTATAAACTCTTTGACCTAAGTCGCCCAAGCAGTCGCTTCAGGTTTGAGTACTGCATCACGGCCCACTGGAATATTCCAAGGAGTGGCCGGACATTAGGCGGGACATTAGCAGTATTTTCTTGCGGAGACAGGGCATGGCACGGTTGGCAATTCTCGAATATCCGGATCCCCGGCTGCGCACCCGCGCTGCGCCCGTCACGACGTTCGATGCGGCGCTCAAGCAGCAGATCGCCGCCATGCTCGAAACCATGTATGCCGCGCCGGGCATCGGCCTCGCTGCCACGCAGGTGGACTGGCATTTCCGCCTGCTGGTTATCGACGTGTCGGAAGACCAGAGCAACCCGCATGTCTTCATCAATCCTGAAATCCTCGAGCGTTCGGGCACGGCCACCGGTGAGGAAGGCTGTCTGTCGGTGCCGGGCATCTATGACGACGTGCCGCGCGCGGAACGCGTGCGCGTGCGCGCGCATGACGCGGAAGGCAAGGCTTACGAGCGCGAGCTCGAAGGCATGCTGGCCGTGTGCCTGCAACATGAGATGGATCATCTCGATGGCAAGCTGTTCGTCGACTATCTCTCCGAGCTGAAGCGGCAGCGCATCCGCAAGAAGCTCGACAAGGAGCGGCGCGAGCGCGGTTCCGGTTCCCGGCCTGCGTCGGCGCAGGGGCGCATCTGAAACGCCGGCGCATCACCGCCAGGCTGTAGTCATGCAACTGCGAGTGGTTTTTGCGGGCACGCCTGCGTTTGCGCTGCCCCCGCTGGCGGCTTTGCATGCGCAGCACACGCTCGTGGGCGTGCTGACGCAACCGGATCGGCCGGCGGGTCGCGGCCGCGTGCTCACGGCAAGTCCGGTGAAACAGGCCGCGCAGGAACTCGGCGTGCCGGTGTGGCAGCCGCAGCGGCTGCGCGGTGCCGCTAATGAACAGGACGCCGCACTCGGCTGGTTACGCGGCCTGCAGCCCGACGTGATCGTCGTCGTTGCCTACGGCCTGATCCTGCCCGCTGCAGTGCTGCAGTTGCCACGCCTTGGCTGTCTCAACATCCACGCCTCGCTGCTGCCGCGCTGGCGCGGCGCGGCGCCGATCCAGCGCGCGATCCTCGCCGGTGACGCCGAGACCGGTGTCTGCATCATGCAGATGGACGAAGGCCTCGACACCGGCGCCGTGCTGTCCGAAGCACGACTTGCCATCGGCATTGAAACCACATCGGCGCAATTGCATGACCACCTGGCTGAACTGGGTGCGGTGCAGATCCTGCGCGCCTTGAATGAACTGAACGAAGGCCGCGCGCGGGCCACTCTGCAACCATCGCAAGGCGTGACCTATGCCGAAAAACTTTCCAAAGCCGAAGCGCGCGTGAACTGGCATCACGATGCAGAACAGATCGACCGGCAGATCCGCGCCTTCAATCCCTGGCCCGTGGCGGAAACCACGATGGGTGGCGAAGCGGTGAAACTGTTGCGCAGTCGTGTGCCGGTCCAGGCATCGCCGGGCAGCGTTACAACGCCCGGAACCGTGGCCGGCCTGCACGACGATGCGCTGCACGTGGCCTGCGGTCGCGGTGTGGTGCACGTGCTTGAACTGCAGCGCGCGGGCCGCAAGCCGGTGACCGCGCGCGAGTTCATGAATGCCGCGCGCAACGCCGATGGCGCGGCGCTGGTGTTCCAGTGAGCGTGCAACCGAAGACCGGCTTCGCACCGGGTGCGACGGCGCTGGCCAGCGCCGCGCTGGCTCTGGATGCGGTCATCGCGGACGGCGGCGGCTGCACGGCCGAAGAAGCCCTGCAGCGCGCGGCGCCACGTCCCGAAGATCGCGCCGCCGTGCGTGCCATCCACACGGGCACGCTGCGCTGGTTCCTGCGCCTCGCTCCGGCACTCGATGCGCTGCTGAAGCCGGGCCAGAAGATGCACCCGCTGGTGCGCGCCGTGCTCGTCTGCGCGCTCCACCAGGTGGAGTATTCGCGCGCGCCACCGGCTTCGGCGGTGAACATCGCCGTCGATTCAGTTCGTGCGTTGGGGCAGGGCAGCGCCGCCGGGTTCGTCAATGCATTGCTGCGTCGATACCTGCGCGAACGCACCACGATACTGGCGCAGATCGACCAGGGCGAAGCTTCGCGGCTGGCCCACCCTCGCTGGCTGCTGAAGAAGATCCGCTATGCGTGGCCAGATGCCGCCGAGCAGATCGTAACCGCCAACAACGAAACGCCGCCGATGACGCTGCGCGTGAATCAGAGGCGTGGCACTCGTGCGGCGTATCTGGCGATGCTTGCGGAGCAGGGGGTCGCGGCACAGGCGGGACTAGGCGATGCTTCCGTCGTACTCGATCAGCCGATGGAAGTGACGGCGCTGCCCGGGTTCGCCGACGGCCTGGTCAGCGTGCAGGACGCCGGCGCGCAGCTCGCCGCCGAACTGCTCGACGCGCATCCCGGTGAACGCGTGCTCGATGCGTGCGCCGCACCCGGCGGCAAGACCGGCCACATCCTCGAACGCACGCCCGGCCTTGCCGAACTCGTGGCACTGGATGTCGACGCCAGCCGCCTGGATCGCGTGCAGCAGAACCTCACGCGGCTGGGCCTCGACGCAACGCTCGTCGCCGCGGACCTGCTCGCCGTCGGCTGGTGGGATGGCCGGCTCTTCGATCGCATCCTGCTCGATGCGCCGTGCTCGGGCACCGGCGTCATCCGCCGTCATCCAGACATCAAAGTGCTGCGGAGGCACGAAGACAGCAATGGCTTCGCAGCCACCCAGCTGGAGCTGCTGTCGCGGTGCGCCGGCCTGCTGAAGCCGGGCGGACTGATGGTATATGCCACGTGTTCCATCCTGATGGCGGAGAACACGGAAGTGGTGGAGCGTTTCCTGCGCGACGCCACGGATTTCCGCCGCGTGGGCGCCGACCGGCACCTCCTGCCCACCCCGCGCGCCATGGGGGCGACAGCCATGACCGACGGGTTCTACTATGCACGCCTTAAAAAGGGAGGCGCTGGCGCATGAGATTTCCGCTCGGTTTTGTGGCGCTGCTGCTGCTGCCATTGCTGGCATCGGGCGCAGTGCATGCAGCCGAACGGATCGTGGTGCAGTCGGCCTTCGTGAACGTGCGCGGCGGCGTGTTCGAGCTCAATGCGCGCACCATCTTTCCGCTGGATGACGATGTGCGAACGGCGCTCACCGATGGCGCCACCATCAACCTCGACCTGCAGGCCGTGGTCGACAAGCAGCGCCGCTACTGGATGGACGCGACGCTGGTCGACGTGGTGCTGCGGCGGGAGCTCACGTGGAATGCCGTGAGCCAGCGCTTCATCCTGAAGGACGTCGACCGCAGCGAGCAGGAATCCTACATCGCGCTGGACGAAGCACTGG
>JBDSGY010000393.1:0-6993 GCA_039918755.1 Steroidobacteraceae bacterium | reverse complement strand
AACATCCAGGTCGGCACGCCACATGTCGCCGGCGCGATCGTCAGCGCCACCGTTGAAAAACACGGCCAGGGCGAGAAGAAGGTCATCGTCAAGTTCCGTCGCCGCAAGCACTACAAGCGCGGTGGCAATCATCGCCAGCAGTACACGCTGGTGAAGATCACGGGCATTGCTTAAGGAGTCATTGAGCCATGGCACACAAGAAAGCAGGCGGCAGTACCCGTAACGGTCGCGATTCACACAGCAAGCGTCTGGGCGTGAAGCGTTTCGGCGGCGAATCGGTTCTGGCGGGCAACATCCTGGTCCGCCAGCGCGGCACGCCGATGCGCGCCGGTGCGGGCGTCGGCGTCGGCAGCGATCACACGCTGTTCGCGCTGGTCACCGGCAAGGTGCAGTTCGAGAAGAAGGGCGCTGAGCAGCGCACCTTTGTGAGCGTCATCTCCGCATAAATCGGCGCTGCAATCGGTCGATTGCAAGCAGACCCCGGCCACCGCGCCGGGGTTTTGCGTCTTAGAGCAGCAGCAACTGCGAAGTAGGGATTCCCCATGAAATTCGTCGATGAAGCTGTCGTCAAGGTGCAGGCCGGCAATGGCGGGCGAGGCTGCGTCGGCTTCCGGCGCGAGAAATTCATCCCTTTCGGTGGGCCGGATGGCGGCGATGGTGGCCATGGCGGCAGTGTCTATCTCATTGCGAGAGAGGGCATCAACACGCTGGCCGATTTCCGGTTCCGGCGCACCTTCAAGGCGCGCAACGGTGACACGGGTGGTGGCAACGACCGCACCGGGCCCAGCGGCGAAGACCTTTACATCGAAGTGCCCGTCGGCACCACCGTCAGTGATGCCGACACGGGCGAGTTGCTGGGTGACATGAAAGTGGCCGGACATTCCATGAAAGTGGCGGAAGGCGGCAAGGGTGGATTCGGCAACACCAAGTTCAAGTCCAGCACCAACCGTGCGCCGCGCAATTTCGGTCCGGGCCTGCCCGGTGAGCAGCGCACGCTCAGCTTCGAGATGAAGGTCATCGCGGATGTAGGGCTGCTGGGCCTGCCCAACGCGGGAAAATCCACGCTGATCCGTGCGGTTTCGGCCGCCAAGCCACGCGTGGCGGATTATCCGTTTACCACGCTGTATCCCAATCTCGGCGTGGTCGATGTGGGCGAGCACCGCAGCTTCGTGATGGCGGATATTCCTGGCCTCATCGAAGGCGCTGCTGATGGCGCGGGCCTCGGGCATCGTTTCCTGAAGCATCTGCAGCGCACGCGCGTGCTGCTGCATCTGATCGACATCGCGCCGCCTGATCCGGATGCGGATCCAGTGCAGGACGCGAAGAACATCGTCGAGGAACTGAAGAAATACAGCGCGGACCTGGGGCTGAAGCGTCGCTGGCTGGTGCTCAACAAGATGGACCTGCTGCCGGAGGCCGATGCGAAGCTGCTGGCCGCACAGATCGTGAAGAAGCTGCGTTTCCCTGGTCCGGTGTTCCTGATCTCGGGCGCCACGGGCGAGGGTACGAAGGCCTTGTGTCAGGCGATCATGACCCTGATCGAGGACGTGGCTGCTGGCCGCGAGCCGGAGATTCGTGGCGGGTATGAGTTGCCGGTCGCTGCAGTGGTCCGGAAAGCGCTGAAGAAGACCACCAAGAAGGTAGTGAAGAAGGCCGTGAAGAAGGCCCCTGCCAGGAAGCCGGCCACCAGCAGGGCTGCAGCGAAGAAGCCAGTGCGCAAGCCCGCCGCGAAACGCAAGAAGTCAGCCGCGCGCGCCAAATAGTCCGCCACAAATGAAAAGGCCCGCACGCGGCGGGCCTGATCGAACCGAAGGCCCTTGCCTTCAGCCCTTGGCAGCCAGTGCCTTGACCTTCGCATTCAGGCGGCTCTTGTGGCGGGCGGCCTTGTTGCGATGAATCAGTCCCTTGGTGACCATGCCGTCGATGACCGGCTGTGCGGCCTTGAATGCCGCCGTGGCGTCATCCTTCTTGCCAGCGACTGCGGCATCGCCAGCCTTGCGCAATGCAGTGCGCAGACGCGAGCGCAGGGCCACGTTCACTCCACGGTGCTTGATCGCCTGCCGGGCTGCTTTTTCCGCTGACTTGGTATTCGCCACGCTCTGAAGTCTCCGCCAAATTGACCCTGTTTCAGGGCCGCGTAGTGTGGGCAGGGGAGGCCCGGAAGTCAACCGAATAGGGGTCTTTCTGCTAGGCTGCCGCGGCCATGAGCCGCCCCCTGCTAAAGAACACGACCACCACGGGTCTTGCCACCCTGCTGTCGCGTATTTCGGGTCTGCTGCGCGACACATTCATGGCCCAGGCGCTGGGTGTGGGCATTGTCTCGGACGCCTTCCTGGTGGCCTTCAAGATTCCCAATTTCCTGCGGCGGCTGTTTGCGGAAGGGGCCTTCTCGCAGTCCTTCGTGCCGGTCATCTCCGAATACCGCACGCAGCGCGAGCAGGGAGAGGTCCGCGAACTGGTGGCGGGCGTGGCCGGAACACTGGGCGCGGTGCTGCTGGTGGTCAGCGCGATCGGCGTGATCGCCGCGCCGGTCATCATCTACCTGTTCGCGTTGAACTGGGGCGTGAACGAACACACGCAGTTCGACATGGCCGTGCAGATGCTGCGCTGGACCTTCCCGTACCTGTTCTTCATTTCGCTGGTATCGCTGTTCTCCGGCGTGCTGAACAGCTACGGCCGGTTCTTCATTCCTGCATTCACGCAGGTGGTGATGAACATCGTGATGATCATCGCCGCCATCTTCTTCGCCTCGGGAAGCAGCAACCCGGGCCTGGTGCTGGCCATCGGTGTGTTCGTCTCGGGTGCCCTGCAGCTGGGGTTCCAGCTGCCTGCAGTGGCGAAGCTCGGCTTGCTCGCCTGGCCGCGCTGGCGCCCGGCCCTGGAGGGCGTACGCCGCATCGCCAAACTGATGCTACCGGGCATCGTCGGGTCATCCATGGCCCAGATCAGCCTGCTGCTGGATACGCAGATTGCCACCGCGCTGGTAACCGGCAGCGTGAGCTGGCTCTATTTCGCCGACCGGCTCATGGAGTTCCCGCTGGGCGTATTCAGCATTGCACTGGCGACGGTCATCCTGCCGGGGCTGTCCGCGCATCACGCGTCGAAGTCTTCCGAGCAGTTCTCCGCCACGCTCGACTGGGCGCTGCGACTGGTGTTGTTGCTCGCGGCTCCGGCGGCAGTGGGCATGCTGTGCTTTGCCGGCCCGATGACGGCCATGATCTTCGGCTATCGGCACTTCGGTCCCGAGGATGTACAGAAGACGAGTTACGCGCTCATGGCCTATTCCTGGGGCCTGCTGGGCTTCAGCTTCGTGAAGGTGCTCGTGCCAGGCTATTACGCCCGGCAGGATACGAAGCGCCCGGTGCGCATTGCGCTGACCGCGCTTGCGGTCACCATGTCGATCAATGTGCTGATCGTGCTGCCGGCGTCGAAGCTCGGCTTCCCGAACCCCCATGTGCTCATCGCCACGTCCACCTGCATCGGGGCCGCCCTGAATACCTGGATGCTGTGGCGAGGCCTGATGCGCGAAGGTGTGCTGCGGCTTTCCGCCGGCTGGTCGAAGTTCCTGCTGCGCGTGCTGGCTGCGAATGCAGCGATGGGCGCGCTGCTGTGGTGGCTGGCGGGCGATACGGTGGTCTGGGCGCAGATGCCTCTCATTGAGCGCCTGCTGAAAGGCACCGCCGGCATTGCAGCCGGTGCGGCGTTGTATTTCGCAGTGCTGTACGTGCTGGGCATGCGCTACCGCCATCTGCGGTCCGCGGCGGCCTGATGCGTCTGCTGCGACGACTGCAGGTGCACGCCCCGGGCGCTCCGGGCCTTGTTGCCACCATTGGCGGCTTCGATGGCATCCATCTGGGGCATCGGCTGCTGATTGAACGCGCGCGTGCTGCGGCGCGTGAGCGCGGACTGCAGAGCATGGTGCTCACCTTTGAACCGCTGCCGAAGGAATACCTCACTCCCGCCAATCCACCGGCGCGGCTGACCAATCTGCGCGAGCGGTGGCGACTGCTCGCGGCCGACGGGCCCGATGTGTTCTGCGCGCTGCGCTTCAATCATCGTCTGCGCAGTCTCAGTGCGCTGGAATTCGCGCAAATGCTCGCCGGTGCAGGCGTGCGGCTCGTTGTCATCGGCCATGATTTTCGCGCCGGCTACAAGGGTGAGGCCTGTGCCGACTGGTTCGAGCAGGAAGGTGCGAAGCTTGGCATCGCCGTAGACGTGGTGCCGCCATTGCTAAGCAATGGCGTGCGCATTGGCAGTGGCGTGATCCGCGCGGCACTAGCCACCGGCGACCTGCAGGCCGCGCAGCGGTTGCTGGGGAGGCGTTATTCCATGCGTGGCCGGGTGGTGCAGGGCGAGCAGCTGGGCCGCAAGCTGGGATATCCCACGGCCAACCTGCGACTGGCGCGACGCCAGACCCCCATGGACGGTATCTTTGCAGTCCGGGTGCGCGGGGTTGGCAACGGCTATGGGGCCGACCAGGCGCTGGGCGGCGTTGCAAGCCTCGGCACGCGCCCGACGGTGGGCGGCCGTACGCCGCTGCTCGAGGCGCATCTGTTCGATTTTGCCGGCGATCTGTATGGCCGGGAGCTCGAGGTGGAGTTCGTGGCGCGGTTGCGCGACGAACTGCGCTTCGAAAGTGTGGACGCGATGGTCATGCAGATTCATCGCGATGCGGAAGTTGCCCGGGCGGCGTTGCTCGCGGATTGATCTGATCAGACAAGGTGGTTGCGGGTGGCTGATTACAAGAGCACGGTGAATCTGCCGCAGACGGATTTCGCGATGAAGGCGGATCTCGCGCGGCGCGAACCGGAAATGCAGAAGTGGTGGGAAGAGGGCGATCTCTACGGCGAGCTGCGTCGCGTGGCAAAAGGCCGGCCGCGTTTCGCATTGCACGATGGCCCACCCTATGCAAATGGCGCGATCCACATCGGGCATGCCGCCAACAAAATCCTGAAAGACTTCATCGTCAAGTCACGCACGCTTGATGGCTACGATTCACCGTACATTCCCGGCTGGGATTGCCACGGACTTCCCATCGAACTGCAGGTGGAGAAGAAGCACGGCCGCGTCGGGCAGAAGCTCGATGCGCGCGCCTTCCGCGCTGCATGCCGTACCTATGCCATGGAACAGGTGGAACTGCAGCGCAGGGATTTCAAGCGGCTGGGTGTGATGGGCGACTGGGACCACCCTTACATCACGATGGATCCCCGGTACGAGGCGAACCAGATCCGCGCGCTCGGCAAGGTGATCCAGAACGGCCACCTCTATATCGGCGCGAAGCCGGTGTACTGGTGCCTGGATTGCCGTTCCGCATTGGCAGAAGCGGAAGTCGAATACGACGACAAGACCTCGCCTGCCATCGATGTCGCGTTCCGGGTGGCGGATCTGGATGATCTCAGCCATCGCATTGGCATCGCCGTTGATTCGGCCGCGCCGAGTTCGGTGATCATCTGGACCACGACGCCGTGGACGCTGCCCGCCAACGAAGCCGTGACACTGCGCGCGGAGTTTGAATATGTGCTGGTGGAGTTCACGCTCGACAATCGCAGGCAGCGGGTGGTGCTCGCGGAAGGGCTGGCCGCTGTCTGCCTGGCTCGCTATGGTGTGACTGAGTCCCACGAACTCGCGCGCTTCAGTGGCCGCGTGCTGGAAGGCATGCAGCTGCAGCACCCGTTCCAGGACCGGCGCGTGCCCGTGATCCTCGGCGATCACGTGACGCTGGAAGCCGGCACCGGTGCCGTGCATACCGCGCCCGCGCATGGTCAGGACGATTACATCGTCGGCCGGCGCTACAAGCTGCCCGTGGTGAACCCGGTGCTGGGCGACGGGCGTTTCCAGGCGGATACGCCGCTGGTCGGCGGCATGAAGCTCGACGACGCCAGCAAGCTGATCATCGAAACGCTGGCGGGCAACGGCCATCTGCTGCATCACGCGCCGCTGCTGCACAGCTATCCGCATTGCTGGCGGCACAAGACGCCGGTCATCTTCCGTGCCACGCCTCAGTGGTTCATCTCGATGGAAATTGCAGGGCTTCGCAGCAACGCACTGCGCGACATCCCAAAGGTGAAGTGGATCCCCGCCTGGGGACAGCAGCGCATCGCCGGCATGATCGAAACGCGGCCGGACTGGTGCATCTCGCGGCAGCGCACCTGGGGCGTGCCGATCGCGCTGTTCATCCACAACGATACGGACAAGCTGCATCCGCGTACCGCGGAATTGATCGAGGCAGTGGCAAAGCGCGTCGAGACCGGCGGCATTGACGCATGGTTCGACCTGGACGCGCGTGAGCTGCTGGGCGCTGAAGCCGATCAGTACCGCAAGGTCACCGACGTGATGGACGTGTGGGCCGACTCCGGCGTGAGCTTCGAGTGCGTCGGCAAGGAACGCCCGGAAATCGCGGCGCCGGTGGAAATGTATCTGGAAGGTTCGGACCAGCATCGCGGCTGGTTCCACAGCTCGCTGCTGATGTCCGAAGCGCTGTATGAGCGCGCGCCTTACAAGAGCGTGCTGACGTACGGCTTCACCGTGGACGACAAGGGCCGCAAGATGTCCAAGTCGCTGGGCAATGTGGTGGCGCCGGACAAGGTCATGAACTCGCTGGGCGCCGACATCCTGCGCCTGTGGGTTGCGGCCACCGACTACACCAGCGAGATGAGCTGCTCGGATGAGATCCTCAAGCGCATGTCGGATTCGTACCGGCGCATGCGCAACACGGTGCGCTTCATGCTGGGGAACCTGCACGGTTTCGATCCCGCAGCGCATGCCGTGCCCATGGACCAGTTGATCGACCTGGACGCCTGGGCCGTGCGTCGGGCGCTCGCCCTGCAGCAGGAAGTGGTCACTGCATACCGCGACTACCAGTTCCATGTGATCTACCAGCGCGTGCACAATTTCTGCGTGACGGATCTGGGCGGCCTGTACCTGGACGTGCTGAAAGACCGGCTGTACACGACGCCGGCAGAGTCGCAGACGCGACGTTCCGCGCAGACGGCG
>JBDSGY010000392.1:0-4494 GCA_039918755.1 Steroidobacteraceae bacterium | reverse complement strand
GAGCATGTGGTGAAGCAGCGCTACGCCACGGGCTTCTCGCTCGGGCTGCTGGCGAAGGACGTTGGCATCGCGGCCGACCTGATGCGGGCGGTGAAGCTGGATGCGCCGCTGTCCATGCTGCTCGATGAACGGTACAAGGCCGCGCTCGCGCGTCTGGGGCCCGCACGCGACAATTCGGAAGCCATCCTCGCCTGGAATAACGACAAACAAGAGTCATGAACATGGACAAGAAGATCGTAAACGTCGGCGAGGTCATCGACTCCGCCAAGTATTTCTGGGTGCCGTTCGGCATCACCGTCATGATGATCATCATCATGCTCACCGACGGCTATGACCTGTTCCTGATGGGGCATGTCAGCAATTTCCTGGTCTCCGACTGGGGCCTGAGCCGGGCCAATCTGGGACCCATCAATACCGCTGGCCTTGTCGGCATGGCAGTGGGTTCGGTAAGTCTTGGCTGGCTGGGCGATCGCATCGGCCGCAAGAAATCGTATTTCACATGCCTGGTGTTCCTGTGCGTGGGTTCCATCCTCTGCTACCACGCTGCCAAGGGCGGCACGCCGGAAAATGCGATGAGCACCATCAACCAGATGACCATGTGGCGCTTCGTCACGGGCCTGGGGATGGGCGGCATCACGCCGCTGGCTACCACGCTGATTTCCGAATGGACTTCCAGCCGTGTGCGCAGCGTCGTGGTGGCGCTTGTCATCTCGTCGGTGCCGGTCGGCGGTTCGCTGGCCGGTTTTGCGATCAAGCATGTCGAGTGGGAGCAGATGTTTCTGATCGGCGGCCTGGTGCCGCTGGCGCTCTTCGTCGCGTTCGGCTTCCTGCTGCCGGAGTCGCCGAAGTACATGGCGCAGCATCCCGCGCTGCATGTGCGGCTCGCCAAGGCGCTGAACCGGCTGGTGGGCGAGCAGCGCTATGACGGCACCGAGACGTTCATGGTCCGGGAAGAGGGCAAGCGCTCGAGCAACTGGCTGGCCACGATCTGGAACAGCGATTACCGCCGCGCGACGCTGTTCATCTGGCTGGCGTTCTCGTTCAACAGCTTCGTGCTCTACATGTACACGAACTACCTGAAGGTGCTGTTGCCCGTCGATCGCGTAGCGGTGGAGACGGCGGGCAGTGCGCTCAGCCTGTTCTCGATTGGCGCTTTCTTCGGCTCCATCGGCGGTGCGTTCCTGATCCGCTGGTTCGGCTCCCGCTACGTCGGCTCAGCGCTGGCGCTGGTCGGTGTGCTGGGCACCGCCTTGATCGGCGTGATGCTGGTGGGCTCGGCCAGTCCAGCGGAGACGAACGTGAAGGTGCTGAGCTTCCTGGTCGGCATGTCTATCAACGGCATGCAGGCGTTCATGTACGCGGTCAGTGCCAATTCCTATCCAACCGAGATCCGCGGTTCCGCGGTTGGCATGGCGCAGACGGTGTCGCGCATCGGTGCCGTGCTGAGCCCGATCGTTGCGACTGCCTATCTGGGCATGAAGCCGCTGCCAGAGGTGAGCCTGTTCTTCTGGTTCGTCGCGGGTTGCGCCTTCATCACGACGCTGAGTTTCTTCCTGATCCCGTCCCACATCCAGCGCACGGGCAGGTAAGACTCTAAGTCAGCTGGATCCCGCCGTCCGCTGAATGCGGCGGCGGGAATTGGTGGGCGGTACAGGATTTGAACCTGTGACCCTTGCCGTGTGAAAGCAATGCTCTACCACTGAGCTAACCGCCCTTCTTGGAAAAAGGGAGCGCAAGTCTACGCAGCCGGTCCCGGCCGCGCAATTCAAGTTGAGCGGGGGCTTTCGGGTATGCCAGAGTGGCCCCATGCAATCAGCGCCCACACCCGGACTGACTTATGCCTTCTCGCTGCGCGGGGAACTCGCGCCGCCCGTGGAACAGGGTGAAATCGACGGCAAGCGCAAACGCTTCATCGGCGTGACGGGTGGCACGGTGTATGGCCCCAGGCTGCACGGCACGGTGCTGGGGGGCGGGGGCGACTGGCAGGCGATTGCGCCAGGCGGCCTTACCGAAGTGCTTGCCCGCTACAGCATCCAGGCCGCCGATGGAACGGTGATCGCGGTGACCAACGCGGGAGTGCGCACCGCCGATCCGGCGGTGATCGACAAGCTGACCCGCGGCGTGGAAGTGGATCCGGACCAGTATTACTTTCGCACTTCCCCGCGGTTCGATGTGCGCCCGGGTCCGCACGAATGGCTGCGCCGCAAGCTGTTCGTGGCGCGCGGCATCCGCAAGCCCGACCACGTGGTCGTGGATTTCTACGTCGTCGATTAAATGCTTGGGCTACCCTGTGCGCCCTATGACAGTCGTAACCCGTTTTGCTCCCAGTCCCACCGGCATGCTCCACATCGGCGGCGTGCGCACGGCCCTGTTTTCCTGGCTCTATGCCCGGCGCCGCGGCGGCAAATTCATCCTGCGTGTTGAGGATACAGACCGCGAACGTTCCACCGAGGAGGCCGTGCGCGTCATCGTGGAGGGCATGCGCTGGCTGGGACTGAACGAAGACGAGGGTCCGTTCTTCCAGACACAGCGCTATCCCCGCTACCAGGCCGTGATTGAACAGATGCTGGCGCAGGGCCTGGCCTATCGCTGCTACTGCTCGAAGGAAGAACTCGAGGCGCTGCGCGAGGCCCAGCTCGCGCGCAAGGAAAAGCCGCGCTACGACGGCCGCTGGCGCGACAGCACCGCCACGCCGCCAGCCGGCGTGACACCGGTGATCCGCTTCAGGAATCCCGCTGCCGGCGAAGTCGTCGTGGACGACCTCGTGCACGGGCGCACGGTATTCCAGAATACCGAACTCGACGATCTGATCATCCAGCGCTCCGATGGCAATCCCACCTACAACTTCTGCGTCGTGGTGGACGACATGGACATGGGCGTGACCCATGTGATCCGCGGCGACGATCACCTGAACAACACGCCGCGACAGATTAATATGCTCACCGCGCTGGGTGCGAAGCCGCCGATCTATGCCCATGTGCCGATGATCCTGGGCGCCGACGGCGCGAAGCTCTCGAAGCGGCACGGCGCGATCAGCGTGCTGGAATACGAGAAGGACGGTTACCTGCCGGATGCGCTGCTGAACTACCTGGTGCGGCTGGGCTGGTCCCATGGCGACCAGGAAATCTTCACGCGCGAAGAGATGATCGCTGCGTTCGACATTGCCAGCGTCAACAAGTCCGCGTCGGCGTTCAATGCCGAGAAGCTGCTGTGGCTGAACCAGCAGCACATCATCAAGGCGCCGCAGGCCACGCTCGTTGCCGCGCTGCGTGCGCAGCTCGCTTTCCTGGGCGTGATCACCGGCGACGATGTGCTGCTGGGCGGCGTTGTCGAGGCGCTGCGCGAGCGCGCCAGGACCATGAAGGAAATGGCACAGGGGAGCCTCTTCTTCTTCCGCGAACCGGTGATGGATGAGAAGTCCGTCGCCAAGCACCTCACACCGGAGGCGAGGGCGCTGCTCGCGGCCATACGGGAGGAGTTCGCCGGCCTGCCTGAATGGACCGCCCCCGCACTGCACGCCTCCCTGCAGGCGTTTGCGGAGGCGAAGGCACTGGGCCTGGGCAAGGTGGCCCAGCCGTTGCGGGTGGCATTGACCGGCGGCACGGTTTCGCCGCCGATCGACGCCACGCTGGCGTTGCTCGGGCGGACCACGGTGCTGGCCCGCCTCGCCGCGGTGTTGCAGGCGGCCTGACGGCCGCCCCCGCTATTTGGAGCGCTTGGCGGTGAATTCCTCGCCGCCCTGTCCACCCACGTCCCGTTTGAACTTGATCTCGTCGCCCACCACCGTGCCGGTGTAGACGATGCGCAGGTCCATGCCCTGGTAATTCAGGTTTTCGACGAAGCTGACATTGCCCTTCTCGACCTTGCCTTCGGTGATCGCGGTGTCGCCGGCCTCGGATTTGGCGCGCCCGGTGAGCGTCGTGCCGTTTACGACGAATGTGTAGGTGTAGGTCTGCACACCGACCTGGCTGTCGAAGGACGTGGTCCAGGTGCCGGCGATGCTGGACTCATCCGCAGCGAAGGCGGCGAGGGGGAGCAGGGCGAGCGCAGCAGTTGCCAGAAGCAGGCGGCGAAAGTTCATGTGAGTTCCCCTGGGCGATGTGATGGCGGAAGGGTAACCCGGCGGGAAGTTGCCTTGACAGGCCCCGCCCCCTTGCGTACCTTCACGCCCCTTCCGCTGTGGGGCTATAGCTCAGCTGGGAGAGCGCTTGCATGGCATGCAAGAGGTCGACGGTTCGATCCCGTCTAGCTCCACCAATCTTTTCAAGCATTGACCGGTTGCCGGGGTCAGCCCTGCCAGCTGCGGGCGCGTCCGGTGTCGATGTGCATGAAGTCCGAGCGTGCGTAGTAACCCACGCCACCACGTTGTTGCGACAGGGCAAGTTCGGCAATGCGGGCGGTGGTCACGCCATGCAGGCGCAGGTCGATGGCGCGGCCTTCCATGTGCAGGCTGTGTTTGGCAACGCCTTCGCTGCGCGCATGCATGGCCGCATT
>JBDSGY010000391.1:0-4425 GCA_039918755.1 Steroidobacteraceae bacterium | reverse complement strand
CCACCTGGGTGAACGTCAAGGTTTACGGCCTGCCCGCCTCGATGTTCCTGTTCCTGATGGGGCTGATGTTCTGGCTGCACCTGCGCGGCAAGCTCAACCCATGACCGAAACAGCCGCTCTGCTGCAGGAACAACTCACCCGTGTGCTGCAGCCCGTGAAACTCACGCTGCGCGATGACAGCGCCCATCACGCCGGCCATGCCGGCGCGCGCGAAGGCGCCCATTTCTTCGTGCATATCGTCTCGCCACAGTTCGCCGGCGTGCGCACGCTCGAACGCCATCGCATGGTTTACGCCGCGGCCGCCGACCTCATGGCCGGCCGCATCCACGCACTGCAGATCAACGCTTTGACTCCGGACGAAACAGGAAACCGCTCATGAACCGCATACTTGCAACCGCCTGCACGCTGACACTTGCCGCAATGCTCGGCGCCTGCGCACAGAAGACCGACCCCAAGGCCGCCACCGGCAAGGTCGACAACGTGGCCGTGGTGGATGGTCACAACATCAGCCGCAACACCTACAACCACTACGTCAAGGGTGTCGCCGGCAAGCCGCCGGAAGACCTGACCTCCGAGCAGCGCCAGGAGCTGCTGGAAAACCTGGTGCGCGCCGAAGTGATTGCATCGGAAGCCGAGCGCAACGGCGCCGCCGCGCAGGATGAAACGAAGGCGGTGCTGGACCTGGCGCGACTGCAGACGCTGCAGCAGGCTGCCATGACCACCTACATGAAGGATCGCAAGGCCAGCGAAGAGGAACTGCGCGCCGAATACGACCTGCAGGTGGCAGCGATGCCAAAGACGCAGTACCGCGCCAGCCACATCCTGGTGCCCACCGAAGATGCAGCCAAGGCCCTCATCAAGCAGCTGCAGGGCGGCGCTTCGTTTGAGAAGCTGGCCAAGGCTTCGTCCACCGATGCCGGCAGCAAGGAGCGCGGCGGTGATCTGGACTGGTTCAGCCCCGATGCCATGACGCCGGAATTCGCCACGGCCGTGAAGGCGATGAAGAAGGGTGACACCACCCCTGCTCCGGTCAAGACGCAGTTCGGCTACCACGTGATCCGCGTGACCGACACCCGCGAAAGCGCGCCGCCGCCGTACGAGTCGGTGAAGGACCGGTTGGTGCAGATCGTGGAGCAGAAGAAGTTCAAGGCTTACACGGATGGCTTGGTGGCCAAGGCCAAGGTCACGAAGTCGCTGTAAGACTTTTGGAACAATGCCCTGCCATTGACGGCGGGGCATTCATGCGGCCCGACCGCACCGACGCAATTGCCTGATAAGTCGACGGTCCAGTCACGAACCCACCCTGAAGTCGGACTGCATCGGCGCTGTGCCAACGGAGCGCACGGGGATTCGCCCGGCCTCGTAACATCGCTGACTCCACAGATCATGATCCAGTCGTCGCAGAGTGCCCAGCAGCGTCGGTCCGACGAACGGCACGATGAGCGGCCGGCAATAGCTGATCTCGACGCGCAGCACGTTGGCCTCCTGCAGCGACATCCTGCTGCGGCTCCCTGGTGTTGCACTCCGATATTCCAATGAATCGTTGGGGATGATCCGCCGTCCGTCCCGCAGCACCGAGAAGTCAGCCTGGGCTGCAGCATCTGGTGCAAGCACTTTGAGCCGGGCGTACGTCGAAATATCTACCGTCGCCGCCGCGTAGGCCGTGGCAACGCGCTGCACCAGATTGCCGCGATCCAGCGGCGTTGCCGATTGCACAAACAACGTCGCAGCTGCCTGCGCAAATGCCTTGCGGATCTCTGCGATCTCACCGTGCTTGACTGCGCCCTGGCGCGCTGCGAGAAATGCAGCGTGATCAATGTGATGGTTTTCCACCAGCAAGAGCCCGACTTGCAGAATGCCCAGGCAAAGCGGGATGAGCGCGAACAGCGCGACGATGTGGAATTCGACCATCGCGGCCCCGCGGCTTCGACGAAGGTTGCGCATCAACACGGTTGTATCTCGTCGCCAACCCGCCAGCCCCAGTGGTCCACTGCGCCGGCGCAAAGCTCCCAGACCTGGTTCGCGCGCCGGTCGCGCGCCATCCGGCATGGGCGCATGCCGGGTACTATGCGCACGATCCGGCCTGAGGCGTCGCAGAACAGGACGTCAAGTGGATAGACCAGCCCGACCGTATGAATGGCACGGCAATCGCGCAGGAGAAAGGCCGTTGTCAGGTCGGGACGCTGCCGCAACAGCAGACCACGGCCACGCTCGATCCTTGACTCGCACACGTGCACCTGCATCCGCAGTCGGCGCCGGTTATGTTCTACGCGGCACACCATCATGTTTGAAATACCTCCAGCATCCTGACAACGATGGGAACTGCGAGCACTATGAAGGTGCAGGGAAAGATGCAGAAGATCAGCGGGCCCAGCATCTTCACGGGCGCCTGCATGGCAAGCCGTTCTGCCCGCGCAAATCGCTCCGCGGTGCGTTGTTCAGACTGAGCGCGCAGTATCTGCCCGAGGCTCATGCCAGCGGACTCCGCATGGGCCAGTGCCTGCGCCAGCGTGATCAGGCTGTCAATGCCGTGTAGCTCTGCTACCTGAACAAACGCGTGGGCTCGGGACCTGCCGCCTCGGACCTCACGCAGAACCCGATCAAAGTAATTGCGCAGGGGACTTTCCGGAGCCTGGGCGACGATCAGCCGCACACCGGCGGTCAGTGTTGCGCCCGCCTCCACACACACCGTCAGCAGATCCAGATAGGCAGGCAACTCCCTGGCAACCTGTCGTTCGCGATGTGCGAATGTGCTGCGCAACCACAGGCCTGCTGCCATGAACCCGCCTGTGGCCGCCAGAACCACCAGGACCCACGATCTTGAACCCGCGATCAGCAGCATCGTGGTCGCGGCAGCAATGCTCTGCACCGCGCGCATGGCAATCCACAAAGAGGGCGTGATCTGAGGATAAATGCCCAGCGAGTCAAGCGTGCGGGTCAGGCGCTTCTCCAGTCCCGTCGACAGGAGGAGGGAAACAAACGGCGCAAGCAACAGCGCCGGCACACGAAACATGCGCATCGCTGCAGGCAGGGATACGGGGGTGTTGTCCCGGGTCGATTGCTGCCGGATCGTCCGGCCGCCCAGAAGGGTAAGCGCGCCTGCCGCAATGGCGGCGCAGGAAGCTGCGGGCAGCAGAAGCGGGGTTTCATTCATACATCGATCCTCACGATGCGCCTGATCAACAGATAGCCGATGAACTCCATGACAAGGATTACCCCAAGCGCCACCCAGCCCTGCACGGTTGTATGGAGGACGCGCATGGTGTCGCGCTCCATGGCATACAGAACCACGAGCAGCAGCAGCGGCAAAGCGCCAACGACCACCCCCTGCATGCGCCCCTGCGCCGTGAGTGACTGAATACGCGCTTCCATCACCAGACGTCCGCGCAACAGTTCCGCAACTCGCTGCAGTGACTCGGCAAGGTTGCCGCCGAGTTCGCGATTGGCATGCAGCAGCGTGGCAAGCAGGCGCAGATCCGGCAGGGCTGCGCGGTCACGCAATCCACGGAATGCGGCATCCATGCTCGCGCCCAGGCGCAGCTGGGCCAGTACAACGCGCAGTTCATCTCCCAAGGGAGATGGCTGGCGCAATGCCACCTGGGTCAGGGCCTGCGTGGCACCCTGGCCGGCGCGCAGCAGCCCTGCCCACAGGGCAAGCGCATCCGGCAGTTGCTGCGCCAGTCGCCTGCGGCGCCTTTGCCGCAGCCACTGCACGGCGATCCGGGGTGTCGCCAAGGTTGCCAACCCAAGCACTGGCACCAGCGGCATTGGCGCGCGCGTCAACAGCGCCACACTCACGATGAGCGCAGTCAGGACTACGGTGAAACCCAGCAGGCGGCCAGCAGGAATGAAGACGAACAGCTGCGCCAGCTCTGATTCCGTTCGCAGTCCAAGCATGCTTGCGCACCAGCGTCCGGCGCCGATTGCATACCGCGACAGCGAGAACATGGCAGTCGCGACAGCTACTGCAACCAGTAGGGCCGCGATCAGCACACACCCTCCGATACCAGAGGGGCCGGACGCACTTCCGGAGCCAGGCCCTCGAAGAACACAGGCTCATTGCCGCAGGCCCGGAAAGTTCCGGGCTGGGTGCCATGCGAAAATGTCGGCAGACGCTCGTACCTGAACAGTTCCTGCATCTGAATGCGGCCACTCTCGGTGCCGGTTACCTCGGCTATCAACACGATTCGTCGCGCCCCGCATGGAAACCTGGCCTGCTGCACAATCAGGTTCACCGCACTTGCGATCTGTTCACGCACGGCAGCCAGTGGCAAATCCATGCCGGCCATGAGCGTCATGACTTCGAGCCGCGACAGGAGGTCGCGCGGTGAGTTGGCGTGTGCCGTGGTCAGCGAGCCATCGTGTCCTGTGTTCATCGCCTGCAACATGTCGAGCGTCTCTCCGCCCCGGCATTCCCCCACTACG
>JBDSGY010000390.1:0-4317 GCA_039918755.1 Steroidobacteraceae bacterium | reverse complement strand
CCTGAAGGTCCGCATCTGATCGAGATCAACACCAACCCCGGCGGACTGCTGCTCAACGCCGTCCTTGCCCAGGCCCAGCGACTCTGCATTCCCGACTTGAGCACACCCGCGACCATCAAGGACGTCGAGGGAGCCGCGATCGACGCCCTGATCGAAGAGTGGCGATTGCAGCGAGGGCTGGACACTGAAGCCCTGATTGCGATTGTGGATGAAAGCCCCGAGCAGCAATACCTGTATCCCGAATTCCTGCTGTTCAGGCGCGCGCTGGAAACACGAGGCTATCGCGCGGCGATCTGCGATCCGGCGGACCTGCAATACATTGATGGAACGCTGCGACTGGGCTCGCAACGTATCGGGTTTGTCTACAACCGACTCACCGACTTCGCCCTGGAGGCGCCGTCGCTGCAAGGACTGCGTCAGGCGTATGTGGACGGGACTGTGGCGCTGAGCCCGCACCCCCGCGCCCACGCCCTGTGGGCCGACAAGCGGAATCTGAGCCTGTTGTGCCAGCCCGGATTCCTGGCGCGCACGGGTTTGGCATCGGCACAGCAAGCCCGCCTCGCCAGCGTCGTCCCTCGGACCGAACTGTTGACGGCCGAAAATCGCGAGCACCTTTGGGACACCCGCCGTCAATGGTTCTTCAAGCCTGCCGCCGGCTTCGGTAGCCGGGCCAGTTACCGCGGCGACAAGCTCACTCACAAAACCTGGGAGCAGATGGCATCCCAACCTTATGTAGCCCAGCTGATCGTGCCGCCAAGCCAGCGGCACATCGCGCCCGGCGCGCCGCCGCTCAAGGTGGATCTGCGCTGTTACGCATACCAGGGCCAGGTGCTGCTGTTCGCTGCGCGTCTCTACCACGGGCAGACCACCAACTTTCGCACGCCGGGAGGGGGCTTCGCACCAGTGCTGACGCTGGCGCAAGACTGAGGTAGACGGTGCCAGTGACACCGCAGGGCGACCGGATGGTGATGCGCGCATCTTGTCCTATCCGGCAGGGGACAGAAACGTAGTGAGCGCAGCAGTGCCGAGCAGCACCACAACAATGATCAGCCATTCGATGGCGACAGCGCTACAGAAGTTACTGGCTGCGGTCGCGCCTCCCGTTGACAATGCTGGGCCGAGTCGCCACTTGTTGAGTGCCGCCAGACCCATCAACACCCCGAACGCCAGGACCTTGCCGAGCAAGGCCAGCCCATACGGGCTCGATATCGCGTGCCAGTCGGGCAGCAGACGAAATGCAATGAGCAGCCCCGCCAGAAAGGCAAGTGGAACGGTGATGGCTGCCAGCCGCGAGAATCGCGCCACCACATTGCCCGGGACCTGGCCCGATTCCCCCTTCACGACCTGGATCAACGGGCGCAGTGACCCGAACCAGAACGCAACGATCAGAACGTGCAGGACAATGGCAGGACCCACCAGCCACCTCAGTGGGTCCATGGTCGTGTGCCCAACCATCGCAAAGGACGCAGACACGAGAAGAACGCCGGCCACTGCCGCCATCATCTTTAACCGACCCCGTACCTGCAGCGCCATTGCCACGATGGCGAGTCCGAGGATTCGAACTGCCATTACCCTGCCCATGGGAGTAGAGAGCGCGAACGCCTGCAGATCCAGGTCGACCAGCCCCGCGAGCCTGCCCGACATCCGGGCAGCTTCCAGCAGAAATTGCGCGGGGACGAGCATCAACGCCCAGATCACTGCCACGCGCGCCGTTCGCCGGACCGGCTGCAGGGACTCGACAAGCGTGGATCCGAACAGCAACAGGAACAACAGCGCCCCCGCCGCCTGCGCCATCGCGACAAATGACAGCCCTCGCAAGGCGGCAGACAGGACGTCGGGCAGCATGACTTCAGTGTTTATGTTCGTCGGTCGTCGCCGCTGCCGGCTTCTGGTCCTTGGCGGCCATGTGCTCCTTCATCGCCTCATGATCGTGCATGGGCATTTGCATGGCGGGCTTCGCAGCCGCCGGTGTCGCGGCCGGATCGACGGTGAACGCAAACTTGCCGGACATGACGTGCCCATCCTCGCCCACTACGCGCCAGTTCACGGTGTACTCGCCCGCGGCAAGACCCGTAACCGGCACCGCGGCATGCTGAGTCGACATTTTCGGCAGCGGCGTCAGCGCCTTGGCGGGCAAAGTACCCCGCTGCAACGTCAGCGCAGTGACGCGTGCCGCCTCATTGAAATTCAGCACGATCTCCTTCGGAGCGGCCACCTTGCTTTTGTCCGCTGGCACAGAGGACTGCAGATGCGTGTGCGCCTGCGCCACACACGTGGCCAACAGCATTGAACCCACCAGAATTGTCTTGATCTTCACCACTACTCTCCTCATGTTGTTGCCCGAGTGTCGGGCCTCTCGTCATCTTGAATCGGTCCGTGATCACTTGTGGTCGTGCGCTTGCTCTGCGGCGGATACGGCCGGCGCCTCGACGCGCCTCGCCAGGGTCCCGGCGGGATGTTCGTACCAGCCGGGGTCGGCATAACCAGCAGGCACGCGATCCCTCACCTTCACGACCGCGAACATGCCGCCCATCTCAAGGTTTCCAAACGGGCCAACGCCACCCATCATCGGCATGGTGTTCTCAGGACCCGCCATGTGCGGTGCGTGGTCCTGATGTTCGGCCATGCCATTCTCCCCCATGGCCATGTAGCCACCCGGCAACAGGTCGTTGAGCCGCTGCGCCACGCCCTGCTGATCCACCCCGAGGGCGTTGGGAATGTCATGTCCCATGGCGTTCATCGTGTGATGTGCCTTGTGGCAGTGAAACGCCCAGTCGCCAGGTACATTTGCCGTGAACTCGATGTCACGGGTCTGACCAACGGCGACCAGCTCCGTGACTTCCGTCCGCCACGCCGACCGCTGCCAGCGTCCGCCGTCGCCGCCGGTTACCTGGAACTGGTAGCCATGCAGGTGCATGGGATGCTCGTGCATCGACAGGTTGCCGATACGGATGCGAACGCGTTGACCAGTGCGCACGACCAGGGGATCAATTGCCGGGAAGACCTTCGAGTTGAAGGTCCACAGGTCGAAGTCCGTCATGATTGCCGGGTCCGGCCGGTACGTGCCCGGATGCACGGCCCAGTTATGCAGCAGCAGCGCAAAGTCCCGGTCCACGCGCCCAAGGTTCGCGTCCCTCGGGTGGATGATGAACAGGCCCATCATGCCTTGTGCCAGCTGCACCATTTCGTCGCCGTGCGGGTGGTACATGTGTGTGCCGTGCTGGCGCAGAGTGAACTCATAGACCCATGTCTCTCCAGGCTGGATGTGCGGCTGCGTCAGTCCGCCCACGCCGTCCATGCCACTGGGCAGCAGGATGCCGTGCCAGTGGATGGTAGTGTGCTCAGGCAGGCGATTGGTCAGGAAGATCCGGATGCGATCGCCTTCGACCGCCTCGATTGTCGGACCCGGCGTGGAACCGTTGTAGCCCCAGGCTTTGATCTTCGTGCCGGGGGCAAACTCATGTTCGACCTCTTCCGCGACGAGGTGGAACTCCTTTACGCCATCCACCATGCGCCACGGCAGACTGCGCCCGTTCAGGGTCGTGATGCCCGTGCGTCCGGAAGGTGCGCTGGCATGCGCCGTGGGCGTTGGCGTTGGCGTTGGCGTGGGCATGGGCATGGGCATCGTCTCGCCCGGCGCCATGGCATGGCCCGCGTGCGCAGAATGATCCAGCGGTGCCTGCGCATGCCCGGCGCTGCCCACCGTAGCTGCCGTGGCGCCGAGAAGAATGTCACGTCGCGACAGGTTCATTTCGTCTCTCCAGTCATTTCAGCCAGGGGCAATTCGGGGATGGACGCTTCCTCACCTGCACTGCTGCCGGGGATAACGCCACCCAGTCCCCGCGCCAGCTCCGCGCGCGCCGTTGCATGGTCGCGCAGTGACTCCACATAGCCTCGCCAGGCTTCGATCTCCTGGCGCCGCGCGTCGATCACCTCAAACGCACCCACCAGCATGTAGTTCTGGCGCTGCTGTGTGAGCTCAACGATCTGCTTCTGCAATGGCAGCAGGCGCTGGCGATATTCCGCAGCGTTCTGTTCGGCCGTGTGGAGTGCGGCGTAGCTGGCTGCGATGTCGGCCACAGCATGAAGTTCAGCGCTGCGCAGCACGGCGCTGGCCATCTCGCGCAGGGCCGTGACACGCTGCATCCTGCCTCGTCCGCTGTTGAAGATCGGCAGCTCCAGCGATACACCTGCACCCTTCAGCGTGCTGCCATCGGCGTCACGCTCTCGCGACAAGTCCACTGCCAAGCCATTGATCCAGCGCCAGCGCGATCCAAACGCCTCCTGGCTCTCGGACCACTCCACATTGGTGCGCAG
>JBDSGY010000389.1:0-3181 GCA_039918755.1 Steroidobacteraceae bacterium | reverse complement strand
CGGCAATTTCCATCCGCTGGTGCGCGCGCACGCGCGCACTGGCGAGAAATCACTGTATGTGGACGGCTCGTATGCGGTCGGCATCGAAGGACTGACCGACGAGGAGGCGCGGCCGATCCTCGACTACCTCGTCAATTTCATCGTCCAGCATGCCTTCACGTGCCGCCTGCGCTGGGAAGTCGGGACGCTCGCGATGTGGGACAACCGCCTGTGTGTGCACCAGGCGTTCAACGACTACCAGGGACGCCGCCGCGAGCTGTATCGCACAACGGTCGCGGGCGAAAAGCCCCGCGGCTCAGGCGCCGGCGCCCGGTAGCGCGAATAGCGATACAGTACCCGCGGATCTTGAGTTCTCCATGGACCGGGGGCTGCGGTGTACAACCGGATCAGCGAAATAGACCTGAACGAGCTGCTGCTCTTCCACGAACTTGGGAAGGCCAGCAGCCTGAAGCAGGCATCCGTGCGCCTGAAGGTTCCCCTGGCGACCGTGAGCCGCAAGCTGCGCGAGCTGGAAAAAGACCTGGGCGCGGTGCTGGTGAAACGGGGCGCACGCCGCATTGCGCTGACGGACGCAGGCGTTGCCATCTACGAACATTGCGAGCGGATCGTGGCGGAAGTCGCTGCCGCACATCAGGCAGTGCAGTTGCTGCAGACAGATCCGGGCGGCGAGATAAGGATCAGCCTGCCATATGGCTTCGGCACCAACTGGATCTCTTCTGCGGTCGCCAAATTCGCCAAGGTCTACCCCAAGGTCGAGCTGCGGATCAGGGCGACGTACCGAACGGTTGACGTGACGACCGAGCAGATCGACGTGGCATTTCACGTCGGTCATGTCGGCAATGAACTGTTGCCGGCGCTGAAGATCTGCGAGCTGCACCGCGGTGTGTACGCGAGCACAGCCTATTGCAACGAGAGTGGCATTCCCGGCAAGCCGGCAGAACTGCTGCGACATGCCTGCATTCCGCTGGAGAGCCAGTTGTCGGATGGCCTCTGGACGTTCAGGACGGGCAACCGCAAGGTGAAGCACAAGGCGCGCATCACGGTTTCCGATGTCGGCACGGCTTACCAGATGGTGCTGGGCGGGCATGGTTACGCCATTCTGCCGAACGTCATCTGCAAGCAGGCGCTGCTCAAGGGTGAACTGCAGCGCGTCCTGCAGGACTGGGCGATTCCGCCGCTGGACGTCACGGCGATTTTTCTGGAGCGTCGCCATCTGCCGCTGCGCATCCGCGCGTTCCTCGACATGATCGGGGCGGAAGCGCGCAAATTGACCATGGACAAGTAGAGCTGGCCAGGCCGCGAGCCACCCAGCGCGACCTGCGGGCAGGCTGTCTGCTCGCCAATATGGCGGTTTGAAAGTACTATCCGCCGCTCCGCCGCATTGGAGACGACATGACTTCCCCCCAGCAGGCGGTCGACTGGCAGGCCCGCGCCCAGGCACTGCAGCCGCGCCGGCAGCTGTTCATTGACGGGCAGTTTGCGCCTGCCAGATCCGGCGAAACCTTTGAATGCATCAGCCCCATCGACGGTCGGGTCATCGCGCCCGTTGCGGCCGGCGCCGCGCCGGACGTCGACGCTGCCGTGGCCAGCGGCCGCGCCGCCTTCGATCGCGGGGACTGGTCGCGCGCGGCGCCGAAGCATCGCAAGCAGGTGCTGCTGCGTTTTGCCGAACTGCTGCGCGCCAATCGCGACGAACTCGCGCTCACTGAAACGCTGGACATGGGCAAGCCCATCTCCGACAGTCTCTCGGTGGACGTGCCGTCCTGCGCGAACTGCATCCAGTGGTACGCCGAGGCCGTCGACAAGATCTATGACGAGGTTGCGCCCACCGGCCGCAACTCGCTGGCGCTGATCACGCGCGAACCCCTGGGCGTGATCGGCGCCATCGTGCCGTGGAATTTTCCGATGCTCATGGCGGCATGGAAGCTCGGCCCCATTCTGGCCGCCGGCAATTCCATCGTGCTCAAGCCGTCGGAGAAGTCGCCACTGACCGCACTGCGCATGGCGGAGCTGGCACTGGAAGCCGGCCTGCCAGCGGGTGTATTCAACGTAGTGACGGGATTCGGCCACGTCGCGGGCAAGGCGCTTGCCAGTCACATGGACGTGGACGGCGTTGCCTTCACCGGGTCCACCGCCACCGGCAAGCTCATCATGGGCTATGCCGCCCAGTCGAACCTGAAGCGGGTATCGCTGGAATGTGGCGGCAAGTCCCCCAACATTGTCATGGCGGACTGCCGCGATGTGGAGCGCGCCGCGCGCGCCGCGGCCTACGCGATCTTCTTCAACCAGGGAGAGATGTGCTCCGCGGGTTCGCGCCTGGTCGTGCATGAGAGTCTGAAGGACCAGATGCTGGAGCAGATCGCCATTGTCGGCCGCGAGCTTCAGCCCGGCGATCCGCTGGACCCCGCGACCAGGCTCGGCGCCATTGTCGATGCGCAGCAGTTGCAGCGCGTGCTGGGATACATCGATGCCGGCAGGCAGGACGGCGCGCGGCTTGCGTTCGGCGGCACGCAGGTGCGAAAGCAGAGCGGAGGCAGCTATATTGAGCCGACGGCCTTCGATGGCGTGCGCAGCGACATGCGCATCGCACGCGAGGAAATCTTCGGACCCGTGCTGGCAACCATCACGTTCCGCGACGAGGCGGAAGCCATCGCCATTGCCAACGACACCGCCTATGGCCTGGCGGCCGCGGTGTGGACTCGCGACCTCGACACCGCGCACCGCATGGCGCGCGCCATCCGTGCCGGCATGGTGTACGTGAACTGCTATGACGCCGATGACATCACCGTGCCGTTCGGAGGCTTCAAGCAATCCGGCATGGGGCGCGACAAATCGCTGCATGCCTTCGACAAGTTCACCGAACTCAAGACCACCTGGATCGAATTGCAGTGAGTGAACAATTGCTGAGGGACGTTGCGCTGGCGGCACCGCTGCGGTTTGTCGCCACGGTGCCGCGCGGATTCTCCGATCTGCTGGCAACGGAGATCGCCGCGCTCGGTGGGCTGGCGATCAAGGAGACCAGTGGTGGCGTGAGCTTCGATGGCCCGCTGGCTGTTGGCTATCGCGCCTGCCTGGAGTCGCGGCTGGCGAGCCGCGTGCTGCTGGAAGTAGGCCGCGCGCCCATCGGCAGCACCGCAGACCTGTACGAATTCGCGCATGGCATCGACTGGCGCGAGCACAT
>JBDSGY010000388.1:0-2679 GCA_039918755.1 Steroidobacteraceae bacterium | reverse complement strand
AGCGCGACGATCGAAGACAGGTAGAGATGATCGCCACCACCCGGCGAGCGGATCTCTGCAGGCCAAGGTGCACCACTGCCGGTGCCCACCAGGACGTAGTTGGTGCTTGGGTCGTAGATGATCGAATCCCACGGAGCGCCGCCGCCGCCGGTCTTCCACCACTGGCCGTTCCAGGTCTTCGCGGCCGCTTCCATCTGTGGATTCTCGAATCCCTTGGCTGGATCACCCGGCACGACATACCAGCGCCAGTCCTGCTTGCCGGTCTCCGCGTCATAGGCGGATACATACCCACGCATGCTGAATTCGGATCCACCCTGCCCGATCAGCACCTTGCCCTTGGCAATGCGCGGTGCACCGGTGATGGAATAGGGCTGACCCTTCTCGATGGTGAGAACGTCCCATACAACCTTGCCCGTAGCGGCATCCAGCGCGATCAGGCGCGCGTCGATGGTGGCGAGGTAGACCTTGCCGTTCCACGCGGCGACGCCACGATTCACCACGTCGCAGCAGGCATTCACGGCCCACTCGCCGGGCACCTTCGGATCGTAGCGCCACAGTTCCTTGCCGCTCTTTGCGTCGTAGGCGTAGAGCTTGCTCCAGGCCGAGGTGACATAGAGGACACCATCGACCACGATGGGCGTGGATTCCTGGCCGCGACGTGTATCGAAATCGGCGAACCAGGCAAGGCCAAGCTGCGCAACGTTGTCGGTGCTGATCTTTTGCAGCGGGCTGAAGCGCTGCTCGCTGTAATCGCGACCGTGCGACATCCACTGGCCCGCGTTGGCAGCATCGCTCGCGCCAAGCAAACGTTGTTCGGAAACCTGCGCCTGCGGTGAAGGCGCGGGGGAAGCGGTTTCTGCGGGCTTCTTGCTGCAGGCGGTCAATGACGCCAGTACCACGATGCAAAAGGCAAATAATCGGTTGGACAGCACTGCAAATTCCCCCACGTTGGCGTTGCGCCCATTATTCTGGACCCGCCCTGCCCAATACGCCACTGCACACATTCCCGGAACCACGCATGTATTACGAACCTGGCATCAGCAACCACGGCCTGCCCTTCAACCCGTTCAAGTCGTGCATCGTGCCGCGGCCGATAGGCTGGATCTCGACCACCAGTGCGGATGGCGCGGACAATCTCGCGCCTTTCAGCCAGTTCCAGATGGTGAACTATGACCCGCCGATGGTGATGTTCAGCGCCAACCAGAACCTGCACGGCCGGCGCAAGGACACGGTGGTCAACATCGAGCACACCGGCGAATTCGTGTGGAACATGGCCACGTGGGATCTGCGGGAGGCAGTGAATCTTTCATCGGAAGAGCTGCCACACGGCGGCGACGAGTTCCTGCACGCGAAACTCGAAAAGGCGGCCTCAACGCTGGTGCGTCCGCCAAGGGTTGCCGCCTCGCCGATCCAGTTCGAATGCCGTCATTTCCAGACGCTGCGATTGCCCGGCAATGGCGCAGTCGGCTCGGTCGATGTGGTGTTCGGACGCGTGGTCGCCATCCACATTGCAGACCAGTTCCTGCGCAGCGATGGGCGGCTCGACATCGAAGGCATCCGGCCGCTGGCCCGCGTGGGATATCACGACTACACCAGCGTCGACACGGTGTTTACCATGACGCCGCGTGGATCGCCGGTGAGACTTGCAGGACTGGAAGGCTCACCGGAGAAGATGTCGGACGCGCTGCGACAGGTGCGCGGCAGCTGAAACGGCACTAGTCCCCGAGCAGGCCCCGCGCCGTCTTCAACTCGGCGATCCGGCGCTTGTCGGGTTTCGGATAGGCCAGCTGCAGCGATTCCAGCGTCTGGTTCACTACCTGCGAAATGATCAGGCGCGCGTTTTTCTTGTCGTCTGCTGGCACGACGTACCACGGCGAATCCGTGGTGCTGGTGGCAGACAGCGCCAACTCATAAGCGCGCATGTAGGCGTCCCAGTGCTGACGCTCCTCGACATCCCCGAGGTTGAACTTCCAGTTCTTTTCCGGATGATCGATGCGGTCCAGGAAGCGGCGGCGCTGCTCGTCCTTCGACACATGCAGGAAGAACTTCACCACCTGCACGCCACTGCGGTGCAGATGCGCCTCGTGCTCCCGGATGGATCGCAGGCGCTGCTTCCAGAAGCCTTTCGACTCCGCGCCGTCCGGCAATTTCTGGGCAGCCAGATATTCCGGGTGCACGCGCACGACCAGCACTTCCTCATAGTAGGAGCGGTTGAAGATGCCGATACGCCCGCGCTCCGGCAGGTGCAGCGAAGTGCGCCACAGGAAATCGTGATCCAGCTCCTCGGCGCTGGGCTGCTTGAACCCCACCACCTGGCAACCCAGTGGATTCACACCGGACATCACATGCTTGATCGCGCCGTCCTTGCCCGCCGCATCCATGGCCTGGAATATCAGCAGCAGCGCGTGCTGATCGCTGGCGTAAAGCACATCCTGCAGTTCGCTGGTGCGCTGCACCTGCTCTGCCAGCTGCTTGACTGCGTCCGTTTCGTCCCGATAAAGATCCGGCACTGACGTCGGGCATTCTCCCAGCCGGACCTTCTTGCCCTCTTCGACGCGAAACGCGTCCATGACAGGCTTGTGCGTCTTCTTCTTGCTCATGCTGGTCCGGACTCCTGCGCAATACCCATGCGGGTGGCCACCTGCAGCAGCTGCAGGGCGTTCTCGGCTCCCAGCTTCT
>JBDSGY010000387.1:0-3021 GCA_039918755.1 Steroidobacteraceae bacterium | reverse complement strand
GCGGGCCAGTTCATCCAGCTGAGCCGGCCGGAGGATGGACTGATGCGGCCCTATTCCCTGGCATCCACCGCCGACGCAGAATTGCTGGAGCTGCATGTCGCGCTGCTGCCGCTGGGCAGGATGAGCCAGTGGTTGCAGGGAGCCGTCGGCAATACGGTGGGGCTGCGCGGGCCGTTCGGTGAATGTTTCTACGTGCCGGAAACGCCGCCTCGTCCGTTGCTGCTGGCCGGCACGGGAACCGGTCTTGCGCCCCTGTTTGGCGTGCTGCGCACGGCCCTGGAGTCGGGCCATGGCGCGCCGGTGCACCTGCTGCATGGCGCCGCGAGTCGTGACGATTTGTATCTATGGCCTGCGCTGCAGGAGCTGGCAGTCCGCAATGTCCAGCTGCAGATCGCAGGCAGCACACCCGGCAACCACGACGATGCCCGCATCACGTCCCGCTCACTGCAAGAGCAGGCCCTGGCAAGCGATCTGCCCCTGGCCGACAGCCGCATCTACCTGTGCGGCAACCCGGACTTCGTGCGCAATCTGCGCCGCGCGCTGTATCTTGCCGGAACCCCGCTGGAGCGCATCCATGCTGATCCTTTTCTGGCTCCCGGGAATCAGCCAGACTCAGGCATATGCAACTGACCCTGTATACGGATTTCGGCCTGCGCACGCTGATAGCCCTGGGGCTCAACCCCGGGGAGAAACTCACGGTGACGGGGATCAGCAGGGCCTACGGCATTTCACAGCATCATCTGGTGAAAGTCGTGGCGCGGCTGGCCGAGCATGGCTTCATCGAGACGGTGCGTGGCAAGGGCGGCGGCATGCGGCTGGCCATGCCTGCCGCACAGATCCGCATCGGCGCGGTGGTGCGCGCGATGGAGGCGGAGCTGGGCGTGGTCGAATGTCTGCAGTTGGATGGTGGGGGCTGCGTCATCGCCCCTGCCTGCCGGCTCAAGGCATTGCTGCGCAGTGCCACACAGCAATTCCTGGAAGTCCTCGACCAGCATACGCTGGAAGACTTGTTGCGCCAGCGCGCGCCGCTGTCGCGCCTGCTGGGCATTCCGCTCAGGGTTGAGGCGCACGCCTGAGTGACTGATACGCGGCGTAGATCCGTCGCCAGACCGGACCGGGCAGGCCGGTTCCCACCGTCGCGCCATCGAGTTTCGTCACCGGCTGCACTTCGCGGGTGGCCGCGCCCAGCCAGATCTCATCGGCCGTGCGAAGCTCGGCTTCGCTGATGCGCGCGTCGCGGCGCGCGATGCCAAGCTCGTCCGCCAGCTCCTCGATCACGCCGCGCGTGGTGCCAGGCAGGATGCGCCTGGAATTGAGTGGCGTGACGAGCACGCCAGCGCGCACCACATGCACCGTCGAGGCGCTGCCTTCGGTGAGTTCGCCGTCACGCAGCAGGATGGTTTCCGCCGCGCCTGCATCCACGGCCTGCTGGCGCAGCAGCACATTCGCGAGCAGCGAGACGGATTTGATGTCGCAGCGTGCCCAGCGCGTGTCCTGCGCCGTGATGCAGGCGAGCCCGTCACGCAACGTGCCTGCTGCGGGTTCGGGCCACGGCGTTGAATAGGCAAAGACGGTGGGTGGGATGACAGGCAGCGGCGCGTGATTGCGGCCGTGCTCGGCGCCGCGCGACAGCTGCAGATAGACGTACTGGTCGCCGCCGCCGTTGGCCTCGACGAGATCCTGCAGCAGCGCCTGCCATTGGGCGGCGCTGTGCGGATTGGTCAGGCGGATGGCCGCTGCACTGTTATCCAGCCGGGCAAGGTGCGCCAGCGGCCGGAACAGGCGGCCGCCATACACCGGGATCACCTCGTAGATGCCGTCGCCGAACAGGAAGCTGCGATCCAGCGGCGAGATGCGCGCTTCAGTCAGCGGCAGCCGCTCGCCGTTGAGATGGCACCAGTGCAGCGGACTGGCCATGCAGCGGACTGGCTATTCGAACCAGAGTTTCACGGTGTCGACACTGGTGCGCCACAGCCCACCTTCTTCCACCTTCTTCAGCGTGACGAGCGGCAGCTTCGCGACCACCTCGTCGCCTGCGGTCACCGTGTACTGGCCCACTGCCGTGTGCAGCGCCAGCGGAGCGATCAGCGGGCTGTTCACCTTGGCCTCTTTCTTCAGTGACTGCGCCTGGCCGCGTGCGATGGTGACGCTGATGGTGCGGGGGCTGCCGACGGCAACCGATTCAGCCTCACCCTTGAACACCTTGGGCGTGAGCACGGCCACGCCGGCTTCCTGCAGTTTGATGGTTTCGAAGAAGGTGTAGCCGTAGTTCAGCAGCGCGGCGCTCGCGTCCTCGCGCGCCTTGATGGTGGGCGATCCAAGCACCACGGAAATCAGGCGCATGCCATTGCGTTTTGCCGAGCTGACCAGGCAGTACTTGGCGCTGTCGGTGTGCCCGGTCTTCATGCCGTCGACGGTGGGGTCGCGCACCAGCAGGCCATTGCGGTTCTGCTGCGTGTGCTTGTTCCACGTGAACTCCCGCATGGAGTAATAGCGGTAATCCTCCGGAAATTCGCGGATCAGTGCGCTGGCGAGCGTGGCGAGGTCGCGTGCCGTGGTGTAGTGATCGGGCGACGGGCCGCCCCAGCTGTTCTGGAAATGCGTGGCCTTCATGCCCAGCCGCTTGGCGTATTCATTCATGATCTGCACGAAGCCGTCTTCGGTGCCGCCCAGCTTCTCGGCCAGCGCGATGGTGGCATCGTTGCCGGACTGCACGATCATGCCCTTGATGAGCACTTCGACCGGCACGGTGGAGCCCACTTCAAGGAAGGTGGTCGAGCCGCCGGAAGCCGAGCCGCCGGTGCGCCAGGCATTTTCACTGACCAGCACATTGTCCGTCAGCGAGAGGCGCTTCTCGCGCAGGGCCTGAAACACGATGTACGCCGACATCACCTTGGTGATGCTGGCCGGCTCCATGCGCTCGTCGCCGCGCTGCTCGGCCAGAACACGGCCACTGTCATGGTCCAGCAGGATGTAGCCGGAGGTGGGCACCGTGGGCGGCAGGGGAATCGGCGCGGGGGC
>JBDSGY010000386.1:0-4236 GCA_039918755.1 Steroidobacteraceae bacterium | reverse complement strand
TCATCGAATATTTCCGGCAACGGCCGGAATCAGCCGGGCGCCAGCATCATGTCAGCAATCTGATCGTGACTCCCACGGCAACAGGTGCCCATGCCAGGAGTTACGTGGGCGTTGCCCTGCGACGAGGTGAGGGTCCGCATGTGCTGCACGTGATGGGCCACTACGAGGATGAACTCGCGCGCGAGCAGGGACGCTGGCTGTTTGCGCGCCGCTTCATCCGCGACTGGAGCGGGCCGGTGCTGGCGCGGTTTGCAGGTCAGGATGGCGCGCGCTCCACCCGACCGCGACCCGAAGCGCTGGCCGGGCTCTGGGCTACACGGGGGGATGCAGCCCAGGAACCCTAGCCAGCGCTTGCGAGCGCTTCAGGGAGGCAGCGACACCGCCGCAGCGGTTGCATGCTGCAGGATGCGCGGGCCGTCTTCCGGCAGCAGCAGGCGGTCCTTCTGCATCTGCTGGATCACGGCGTCGATTTTCTGCAGGTAGTTGGCGCGTGACCCATAGCGCTCCTGCACGGAGGCGCGCGGATCCTTCGCGCCCTCGCGCGCCGCGCGTGTGAGGGCAAAAGGAATGTACGAGCCCGAAGCCACGCAGAAACTGCCTTCGCCAAAGCCGGCACGCCGCAGGTTCCAGCCCGTATAGGTCGCCAGTGGCACCTGCAGTTCCGGCATGCGTATGCCGGCCCGCGTGTTGCCATCCTGGTCCACGGCGGGCACGAACACCGGGTAGTCAATGAGGCCCACGCCATCGACGCCCGCATCGGCCAGCACCGGTCGCGGTGGGACGGCGTTATAGGCGACGCCAGGCAGTGCGGGAAAGCCAGTGCTCGCACGATCCGGCGTCACGAGCGTGGCGCCAGCGACGGTGGGATAGCGGCTCGCCGGTGGTTCGCGCCCCGTCGTAACCCACTCATCCAGTGACGCGAGCAGCGCGCGCATCGACGGCCGGTAGTCGAGCGGATTGAGCATCTGCTGACACATGCCAGGTTCGGTGGCCGCAGCCGGCGTGTGCTGGGTGGAAGCGAACAGGTACATGCGTACATTGGCGGGCGGCGCGGCATCGCGTCCACGCGTATCGGTGTACAGCAGCCCGCCGGCCGTCCACACCTCGTTCTCCGAATCCGTGTGCAGCACCTTCGGGCAGTTGCCTTCCGCCGCGCACCGCATGAGCCAGCCGTCGGTGCGACGGCTCACCGGATCGAACTGCGTGGCATAGGTAAACGGAAACCGGTCGTCACCTTTGAGGCCCGGCCTGCCGAACGCCTCGTTCTGCGAATTCAGGCTGGCGCCGGAGATGTGCGCGTGCACGCCGTCGAAGACCTGCCGTCCCTGCTCATCGCCGTTGAAGTTGTAGATGAGCGTCTTGACGGTTCGGCCCGTCTGCGAAGCACCGAACGCCACTGCCCGTTCCACATCGATCCGTCCATCGCGCAGCAGTGGATTGGATTGCCCGCGCGCGTCGCGCGGCTCGTAACGCAGGAACGCCGCCAGGTCGCGCATCGCGGCCAGTGCCAGCCCGTAAACCACTGGATCGCGGGCCTCATAGGTGAAGTCGAAGCCCGCGCCGGCATCCAGCCCTGCGTTGGCCGGGGGCGTGATCTCCACTGTCCACTCGTCGACATAGCGCCACTTGAATCCCGTTGCCTTCTGCACCGGATCATCCGGGCCACGGCGGATGCCCAGCGCGCCCGGCCTTGTGATGTCAGCCGCCGGATACGTGAGATTGCCCGTCACGGCGCGCGCGCCACCCGCACCACCGAAGCGTTCGACCAGCAGCGCAGTGATGGCCGACCCGTCGGCATTGCGCGCAACCGGCAAGCGCGCGGTGAGCTTGCCTGCACCGGGCGTCAGGCGGCTGCCAGACGCAACGCCCATGCCGGGAACGGCCGGTCCTGGATACGGCGGCTGCCAGCCGCCATAGACCAGCGTATAGCCCTGTCGCATCAGGAATCCGTTGCCCGCCGCCTGGGCGCTGTCGAGCGGGTCACGGCCTGCCGCGTCGTTGAACAACTGCAGCGACAGCCAGCCCCCGCGGTTCACCGGCTCGAAGAACAGATGGTGGTTGCCGCGCGCCAGATCGACCGGACGGAGGATGACGACGTCGGCATCGAACTCCACCATGCCGCGCGCATTGCGTTGCGCATGGCCGATGTTCACGAGCGATGCGTTGACCGGCAGGCGCGGATCCACTTCGTAGCGCGCAATGCCCTGCAGAAGCTGATAGGCACCGACGGAACCAAACGCCTGACCGCCAAACGCAGGAGCAGTGCTTTGTATGTCGAGCGACACCACCCGGGCAGGCGTCACTGGCGCATGCCAGAGCGCAAGCACGAAGCCGGCCATGCCGGCGGCGCGCAACTTCGCACGCTGCACCTTTGGCTGCTTCCCGTTCACGGCGTGGAGGGACGCACAGTGACCATGACGCGCCGCGAATTGAAATCTTCCTTCCCGTCGACCTTCGCGGCGTCATCCTGCCAGCGCACATCGAACCTGAACTGCGCCGCTGCAAGTTCAGTGCTCTTCAGCAGCATGGCCACCTGCTCCGCGCGCCGACGCCCGATGCCGGCTTCCTCGGTCATCGTGCTGCCGTTCGACAGCAACGCGGCGCCGCGCATTCCCGTGATTTCGATGCTCGCGGCCTTGCTCGCCACCGCATAGTCGAGAACGGCACGCAGATAACGCGGGTGGCTGAAACCCACCATGCCGTCGAAGTCATAGGGGATGACGAACTCACGTACACCACCGATCACCGCCGGCGCGGGTGGCCGGCGCGCCGCCGTGTTGTCGAATGCAAGGCGTCCCTTGCTGGGACCAGGAGGGCGCGGAGGTTCGAAGGTCAGGTTGTAGCGCTCTTCCGCCGGCAGCATCTGGTTGCAGCTGGCGTCGAGCGCCGGCAACACCGACAGGCGCACCGGCTTGATCACCACACCGCCGCAGATGCGCGGCTCGTTCGAGACCTCGCCTTCCACCAGCACGCGATGGCCGAGCCACGGTGGCGTCACCGGGCTGCTGACATCCGTCTGCAACACCAGGAAATAGGTTTCTCCCTCGTATTCCGCCAGCCAGCATGGCACTGAGGCGGTGTCGCGCATGATCGGGCAGCTCACGAAACTGCGCCGCTGCGCAGGCTCCGCGGCAAGCAGCAGTCCGCTGGCAAGCCACGCGCCGGCCAGCAGCAATGGACGGCGCAGCGAAGTATTGCGGGCAGTCATCACAATGCTCCCAGGAAGTTGGCCAGATCCTGCTTTTCCCGCTCGGAATAGCCGATGGCAAAGCGACGATCGTAGAAATCGATGAGCTCGCGCATGGAACCCGCCGAGCCATTGGAGAAATATGGCGCGCGTGCTGCCAGGCCACGGAACTGCTGCATGACGATGGTGCCCACGTCATTGCACAGCCCCGAGATCAGCGCGCGGCCCGGATCCTGCGTATAGATGACACGGCCGAGGAAAGGATGCGGACGCACACCGGGCTTGCAGGTGACGCGGAACAGGGGCATCTGCGGTTTCGCCTCGTTCCATGGATTCAACGGCACTTCGCTGGCCCACGGCAGGTTGGTGGTGCCGATGTCCATCCAGCCGTTGGCGGAATCGAGCCCCGTCATGTGCATGCCATGACAGGTGCCACAGGTGCGCTTGGCCGGATTGCCAAGGCCCACCGTGTTCAGGTGCATCGCGTCCTTGATGAAAAACGTGCGGAACATGAACACGTCATGGCCGCGGGCGATCGATTCGCGGGCGTCACTCTGTGCGTCTTGGGCGGCAACGCCGCTGCGCGCCAGCTTCTTCCATTGCTCACCCATCGGGAATACATAGCGCGTGGTGTTGTTGCCGAGCACCCCCGCGTCGCCGGCCGCCAGGTTGCGGGGCCCGAGCGCGGGTGGACCGCCTGCGGGCGCAAGGTCAGTGCCCGCCGGTCCGGTGACCTGCGCCGAGTACACCTGCTTCTCGAAATCGACGATGCGCGCCACCTGCACGGCAGTGAGTGGCGCCTTCGCCTGCAGATGATTCAGTGCCGCATCCTGTGCCTGCACCGCAAGCGTTGCGGCACGCGCATCGGACATCAGGTTCATGCTGGTCGGCTTGTTCGTCACCGGATCCCGCAGTGCCGGCATGCCGTTCTTGCCGATGAATTCGCTGACGCCGAAACCCTGGTGCGCCGTATATTTGGTATTGGCAGCCGGCCGCGGGCGCCGGTACACGGAAATTGTCGGATTGGCGCTGTTCAGACCATAGGTCTT
>JBDSGY010000385.1:0-4955 GCA_039918755.1 Steroidobacteraceae bacterium | reverse complement strand
GCTCGAAGGCCAGCAGCACTACTCGGCGTGACTTCCTGATGTTCCTTCTACTCACTTCTGGCCCCCGGTTATTCGTGTTGCATGGGAAGGACTCCGGAGCGCGGCACCTGCTGCGGGTGTCATGGTGCCGGGGTGCACTGTGGCTGAAAGGTCGAATCACAGTCAATTCCTGCCAAGTCAACGGACGGTCCTGTCAGGGTCTCGAGGAACGCCCCGATATCCCGAATCTCCGCCGGGCTCAGCCGGATGACCCTTCGTATGGCATTGTCTTCACCGGGGCGTGCCAGTTCGCTGTGACCGATAATCGCAGCGGGTGATCGGGCGTAGTGCTCGATGACCCGGTCCAGGGTCGGGAACTGGCCGGCGTGCATATACGGCGCGCGGGCAGCGACGTTGCGCAGGCTGGGTGTGCGGAACGCACCCACTTGTGTGGGATCCTCAATTGCCAGGAACTGCAGCTCGGTGCATTGCCCCGGCCGCGCGTCACTGTAGCGCCCCAGGCAATTGAATTCGTCCTGTTGCAGCTTGAGCACGCCCACCGCGCGGCCTGCATCCGGCGCGGTCGCGTCTACAGGTGGCACGCCCGTATTGTGGAATGCGTGGTCGGTGAGCAGGGGTCCGTTGTGACACGTGGAGCACTGGCCCTGGTTCAGGAACAGGCGCAAGCCGCGAATCTCCTGCGCAGTCAGGATCTGGTGTTCGCCGCGCTTGCCCGCCGCAATGGCTTCCGCATAACGGTCGAAGCGCGATTCACCGTAGGAAATGTTGCGTTCGTATGCTGCGATGGCCTTGCCCATGCTGGCAAAGACGCGGTTGACGCGCTCACGCTGTGTGTCCGTCAGGCCAGCCCAGGCGGCACGCTCAGCGTCTGTCCCATTCGGGCTGGCGCCCTCGGGGAGCGTTCCGAATTCGGGCATCGCGCCGAATACCTGTTCGTAGGCATTCTGGTAATGCGTGCGCACCAACCTGACCAGTGCGACGCGGTTGCTGCCATGCTCCAACCCATCCTCCAAGGGTCCCAGGGCCTGTGACCAGAGGCTGTCCTTGCGACCATCCCAGAACAGGAACGGTGAGTGCGCGGCGCCCATGACGGGCATGGTGCGCCGGCGACCAGCACCCACACCTTGGCCGCGGGGGCGACCATCCTGAAACTGCTCGCCTGGCAGGTGACAGGATGCACAGGCCACCTGGCTGTTGCTGCTCAGGCCGGTGTCCTGGAACAGCTGCTTTCCTAATTTTGCCGCAGCCGGAAGGTGCTCGTAGGCGTTCGATGGATCGGCCGGCCGCTCGCCTGCCTCCGCCAGTCGCATGGATGTGATGGTCGCGGCTTCAGCCGCCGACCAACCGTCCCGGATACCTGCGGCGTTGCAGGTACCCGCCAGGCTGACCGACAAGATCACCACCCTGGCAGCGTAGGAAATGGCCCCGTCAAGTGATGTCATGACGCGCGCCCCTCAGCTCTTGTGAGGTGAAGTCACGACGGTGTTGAAGGTCACCGTGTCGGCACCCTTCGGGCCCTGGATGTTGAGCTTGATCACCCACCACCCGGTCATGCTGAATTTCATCCCGTCCAGGCGATAGGTTCCGTTCTCGAGTTCACTGGTGACTCGCGGTTTCGTTGGCAGGCCGTGGCCATGCTGCGGCATGCCGCCATCAACAGTGAACAGCGCGCCGTGAATGGGGCTGCCAGCCGAGTCCGACAGCTTCACGGTCCAGCTGTGGATCTGGTTGATCGCAGGTGCCGTTGCCGGTGGCACCAGTGCGACCGCATAGGCGCCGGTCGTGGAAGCCTTGTTGAGGGCGAGGTCCAGGTTGGTGGGGCGCGTGGCACAGCCTGCGAGGGCCACGGACAGAAGCGCAGGAACGATGTATTTCACGGGGGTGGACTCAGTGGCGCGGCACTTGCCGCGGAAGTGATGATGCTGGCGAGTGCATTGGCTGGATTGACGAATAACAGTCAATTTCTGCCAAGCCGACAGACCCGCCGCGGGCCGCACCAGGCCAGATTGCCGATGCCCTCTCTCGCTCGGCTACCTGTTCGCCATCGCCACCCGACCGTAAAACCATTTCTTCGCCACTTCCACGGCACATACATAAGCCAGCGTCAGGCCGATCATTGCGAGCATCAGCGGCGCAGGCAGAGGCACGAATCCGAACCAGCCGGACCACGGCAGGTACGGGAATACGAGCGTCACTACGATCACGCTCCCGGTGCTGGCAAGCAGCAGGTTCCCTGGACGACTCTTCCAGAAGGGTCCACGCGTACGCACCACGATGGCGATCACCAGTTCGGTCAGGAGCGACTCGATGAACCAGCCGGTCCGAAACTGCGCTGGCGCAGCATGAAACACCCACAGCAGCGCGCCGAATGTCATGAAGTCGAATAGAGAACTCACCAGGCCGAACAGCACCATGTAGTCGCGGATGAACACGGTGTCCCAGCGCCGCGGCTTGACCAGCCATTCCGGGTCGACGCGGTCGCTGGCGATGGTGGTGGCGGGAATATCAGACAGGAAATTGTTGAGCAGAATCTGCGACGCGAGCAGCGGCAGGAAAGGCAGGAACACCGAGGCTGCAGCCATGCTGAACATATTGCCAAAGTTGGCGCTGATGGTAGTGAGGATGTACTTGAGCGTGTTGGCAAAAGTTCTCCGGCCTTCGTCGATGCCTTCGCGCAGGATGGTCAGGTCCTTTCTGAGCAGTACGAAGTCGGCCGCCTCCTTGGCCACATCCACCGCGGTATCCACCGAAATGCCCACGTCCGCGGTGTGCAGGGCCGGCGCGTCGTTGATGCCATCGCCCATGTAGCCGACCACATGGCCGGTCTTCTGCAGCGCCAGGATGATGCGCTCCTTCTGGTTCGGGTCGACTTCCGCAAATACGCTGGTGCGTTCGGCCGCGTGTAAAAACGCCTCGTCGCTCATGCTGGCGAAATCGCCGCCAGTCAGGATGTTCGGCGCAGGCAGTCCGACGCTTTCGGCAACGTGGCGCGCAACCTTGCGATTGTCCCCAGTGATGATCTTGAGTTGCACCCCGCGCTGCGCCAGATCGAGAATGGTCTGGCGCACGTCCGCCTTGGGCGGATCGAGGAATAGCAGGAAGCCTTCAAAGCAAAGATCCGTTTCATCGGCGCGCGTGTAAGCGCCGGCTCGCTTGTCCAGAGCCTTCGAGGCAACTCCCAGTACGCGAAAACCACTGCCGCTCCAGGCATCGAATTGCGCCTCGATCGCAGCCCGTTCGGCAGTGCCCAGCGGTCGTGAAGGGGCGCCAACCGTTGCGCACATGCCCAGAATGTTGTCGAGCGCACCCTTGGTCGACATGACCGGCGCGGCACCGGTGTCGATCACCACCACCGACAGGCACTTGCGCACAAAGTCATAGGGAATTTCGTCGACTTTGGCGACCTTGTCGGTGTCCACGAGCGTCTTGCGGGCGGCAGCAACCACCGCTTCGTCGAGTGGATTGCTCAGGCCGGTCTGGAAGCGAGCGTTGATCGCGGCCAGGCGCAGAACCGCTGGCGACGGCCTGCCATCGAAGTCGAAGGCGCCGTCGAGCTCGGCCACCCCTGCGGTGAGCGTGCCGGTCTTGTCTGTGCACAGCACGTCCATGCTGCCCAGGTTTTCGATGGCGTTGAGGCGGCGCACGATCACGCCCAACCTGGCCAGGCGCTTGGCGCCGTGTGACAGGGTGATGCTGATGATGGCCGGCAGCAACTCCGGTGTCAGGCCCACGGCAAGAGCCAGGGCAAAAAGCAGCGACGCGACTGGCGGCTTGGCCATGAAGATGTTGAGCGCCAGCACCGCCAACACCATCACCAGCATGATGCGAGTCAGCATGTAGCCGAAGCGCTGGATGCCGCGCTCAAACTCCGTCAGGGGCGGCCGTAGCGCAAGCTTGCCGGCGATACCCCCGAATACCGTGGCGTTCCCGGTGGCAGCTATCAGCACTTTGGCGGTGCCACTGCGCACGCTGGTGCCCATGTAAACGCAGTTGCTGCGGGCCGTCAGGCTGGCATCAACCGCCACGGCGCCCGCCAACCTTTCCACCGGGAAAGTCTCGCCTGTGAGCACGGCCTGACTGACAAAGAAGTCCTTGGCCGCCAGCACCACGCCATCGGCCGGGACGAGACTGCCAGCGGAAAGCAGCACCACGTCGCCCGGCACAACCTGTGTTGACGGAAGGGTGCGTCGAACTCCGCCACGCAATACAATCGAAGTGATGGTGATCTGCGAGCGCAGCTGTTTGATTGCGCTTCCAGCCACGTATTCCTGCACGAAACCCAGGATGGTGCTGCCGAACACGATCACCAGCACTACTGCCGCATCGATCCACTCCGCAGCGACCAGCGAGATCACAGAGGCGCAGATCAGGATCAGCACCAGCGGACTCTTGAACTGATTGATGAACAGCCCAAGCGCCGAGGCGTTCTTCATCGCTTCGAGCGAGTTGGGACCATGGCTGAGCAAGCGCGCGGCTGCGTCTGCTGGCGTTAGGCCAGCGTCGTCAGTATGCAAACTCCGCAGCAACTCCTCAGCTGGCAGCGCCCAGTAAGTCTCCGCGAGGATCGCCGCTGCTGGCCTGGTTGCCGTCATGTGCGCGTCTCACTGGACTTGTTCCTGGCTTTGCGATCCGACACGAATTTCCAGGTATCGAGCGCGTATGATTTGTGTATGAACAAATCTCGCCAATCGGGTTCCGAAGATCTCAAGAGCATCGCCAGACGTGTCATGTACGAACGCGGTCTATTGCCGGAGTTTTCTGCCGCAGCGCTGAAGCAGGCCGAGCTCATCACGGCTGCGGCGAGCACCGCGGGATCAGACATTCGCGATCTGCGTGCACTGCTCTGGGCCTCGATCGACAACGATGATTCGCGCGATCTCGACCAACTCTCCGTAGCCGAACCGTTGGCCAATGGCAGGGTTAGGATATTGATCGCAATCGCCGACGTCGACGCC
>JBDSGY010000384.1:0-4043 GCA_039918755.1 Steroidobacteraceae bacterium | reverse complement strand
GGATCTGAACCGGCAGCTGTTCGAGCGCCAGCAGGTGGCACGTGCAGCCTGTGCGCAGGCTGAACATCAGGCGGCCGATGTGCGAGCCAAGCTGGGGGCAATCCAGAGTTCGCTGTCTGCATCGCAGAGCTGGTGGCAGTACTTCAGGCGCCGCGAACTGCAGCGCCGCCGGCTCGTGATGCAGGCCGAAGTCGCTGCGGCCGATGAGGTGCTGGGGCAGGCACGCGCGCAGCTGCTGGAGGTGGAAGAGCAGGGTGGCGCGAAGTATCCCGGGCTCTCGCTGCAGGCACGACGAATTCTCAACCTGACTGCCATTGCCTGTGCGCAGGTGCTTGCATCGCGACTGACACCCGCGACGCTGCTGGGCAGGACGGCCGAGGCCATGGCACGCAGCGAACCCAGGATCGACGGCGCGCAGGACGCAGGCAGCTGCATTGCGCTGATGCAGGAGATCGGGCGCGCGAAAGCCGCGATGGTCCAGAACGCAGCGGCGATCAACACCGACGTGCGGCGCCTGGTTGATGGCCTTGCCGCAGGTGCAAAATACCGCACTGCCAGTGACACCACACCGACGTTGGAATCGGTGCAGGCCACGCTGCGTGGCGCCGCAGGCAGCGACGCCATGACCTGGGACGTCCTGGGCCAGGACCTCTGGAGCCTCTCGGACCTGTTCTACGCCGAGGGCCCGTAGTCCCTCGCTACTTTGCGGCTTCCTTCGTCTTCTTCGGTTGCTGCACGATCGTGCTAGGCGCCTTAGCGCCGGGCGCTGCCGGCAGACCAGCAACGATGTCTCCAACGATGTCGGTGGTGCGATCAAGCAGGATGTCCGGCGCCTTGTCCCCCGAAATCTCGTCAGACGCTTCCATTTCGGTCAGCGTGGCGAATGGCGTCTTCCCCAGCGCAGCCCGGCGGGCGTTCTCGCGCTTCAGCCGTTCCGCATCCACCGACTCGCGCTCGGCTTTGCGCTTGACGAGATTCAGCGACAGGGATTTTTCAGCACGCAGCTTTTCGTTGGCAGCAATGCTCTGGACCAGCCACTGGAAATCCGGATCGGCCTTGTCGCGGGCGGATTCGCTGCCGTCCAGCGCGAGGGCGGTGGGTACCGCAACCGGACTGGAATAATGCTGGAAGGGAGCGGGCGCGATCCGGTCCCAGGGCAGTGCGGCCTCGAGTGAGCTTTCGCCCACTTCATCCATGTCGATGGGCGATGGCAGAATGATGTCCGGTTCCACGCCACGGTGCTGGGTGCTCTCGCCGGTGACGCGATAGAACTTGCCGATGGTCACGGTGAGCTGGCCCTCGACCGGCTTCTGCGTCCAGCGGTCGAGCGGGATCAGGTTCTGCACGGTGCCTTTGCCAAAGGTGCGCTGGCCCACCACGTAACCGCGCCCATAGTCCTGGATTGCCCCAGCGAAGATCTCGGAGGCCGAGGCGCTGTAGCGATCGACCAGCACTACCAGCGGACCGTCGTACACGGTGCCTGCCGACGGGTCATCCAGTACTTCGACACGGCCGGTGTAGTCCTTCAGCTGCACCACCGGCCCCTTGTCGATGAACAGCCCGCTGAGGGCGGTGGCCTCCGGGAGGAAGCCGCCACCGTCGCCGCGCAGGTCAAGGATCAGGCCGTCGACCGGGCCTTCCTTGCGCAGCTCGTCCAGCAGACGCGTGACATCGCGCGTGGTGCTGCGGTAGTTCTTGTCGCCCTGCGCCTCGGCGTCCACGTCGCGGTAGAAACCCGGCACCGTGATGACGCCAATGCTGCGTGGCTTGCCATTGCGCGTGACCAGCCGCCGTTCCTTCTTGGCTGCCTGGCCTTCGAGTGTCACCTTGCCTCGGGTGAGTTCGACCGTCTTCTCGGCTGAACCGGGCGAGGCACCCGCCGGCAGCACATGGAAACGTACCTGCGTGTTGCCCTTGCCGCGGATGAGTTGCACCACGTCGTCGAGACGCCAGCCGATGACATCCTGGAAAGTGCCCGAACCCTGCGCAATGGCGGTGATGCGGTCCTTGATGCCCAGCGTGCCCGCAACTGCGGCAGGTCCGCCCGGCAGCAGGTTGACGATGCTTGCGTATTCATCGTCGGTCTGCAGCGTGGCACCGATGCCCTCGTAGCTGAGGCTCATCTGGATGCGGTATTCCTCGGAGTTGCGTGCCGAAAAGTAATTGGAATGCGGGTCGTACGTGCGTGCGTACGCGTTCATGAGGTTCTCGAACACCTCATCGGCGGTTACCTGATCGGCGCGCTTGAGCACGCGTTCGTAGCGCTTCTTCAGCGTGTCGGCAATCTCCGGCCAGGCCTTGCCAGTGAGCATCAGTGACAGGCCGTCGCTCTTTACGCGCTTGCGCCAGATCTCGTCCAGCTCCTGCGTGCTGGCAGGCCACTGCGCCTTTTCCCGGTCGAATTCGAAGGCCTCGTCCACCGTCCAGTCGGGCTCAGTAGCGAGCAGGGCCACGGCATGCGCGATGCGCTCCCGATTGCGCTGCTGGAAGCGTGCATACATGGCGAAGGCAGGCTCGACCTCGCCACTGTGGATCATGTCGTCGAAACGGTTCTGCCAGGCATTGAACTCGGCGATGTCGCTGGCCAGGAAATAGCTGTGCTGGCTGTCGAGCGACTTGATGTAGCGTTCGTAGACTTCCGCGGACATCTTGTCGTCGATGGCGGCGCGGCGGTAATGCGCCTGCTCGAGGATCACGCCGATGCGGCGCGCCAGCAGGCGCTGTCTTTCGGCTGGGGCCAGTGCTCCCTGTGGCAACAGGCTGGCGCCGGCTGCAGGAGCCCCTGTTGAACCGCTGCCGGCGAGTGCCAGCACTAGGAGGGCAGAGACCGGGAGCCAGCCCATGGGGCGGCGCGTACGCTTGGAGGTTTCAGTTACAGTCATGGGTGTCAGGCTAGACGGCATGAGGCCGGTCAGCAAGTGCACCGCGGCGCAAGTCCGGGAAATCAAGGTGGGGAATACAGGAGCATGCAGCTGTGCAGCCACAGGTAGCGCTATTCGGGGTCGTCATGGGTTCTGCCGTGGCGTTGCTTGCCGGATTGGTCATGACTCTATTGGTGTTCCTGCTGCTGCCAGAGTTCCATGAAAGGCTGGCCGGGGAGTTCCGGCCGTTGCTTGTAGCTATTGCCTGGGCAGTGCTTCTGACCGGCACGTCGGCGCTGGCCTTCGTGGCGCAGCTGAAGGAAAAACAATGGCGGATTGGCGCGCAGCTGGCGCTGGCCGCCGCGGTGCTCCTGGTCGCGTGGAATTACTGGCCGAGCTGAAGGCCGGCCCAATCCCGGAACCCTAGCGGCTCGCCTTGCCCCAGCCAGCGGCGTGCGTCCGGCCGCGGTTGTAAGGGTCGGTGCCCGCGCATGTGCCCTCACCCGCGATCTCGAGGACAGAGAGCTTGTCAGCCAGCAGGGCGGCCTCGATCTGCGCCAGCACGGTCTGGCGGCGATCTATGCGCACCGTGCTAGCGCTGTCGACATGATCGAGCTTGTGGACGGAATCAGTAGCCATGCTTTTCATTGTTATGCAACCGGAGGCACCACTTGGCGCGTGTCACGGCCATGTTACGGGGGTGATGGTCGAACCTGCGTGCACTCCGTCAAATAACCCGCGGATTTATGTCACGTTTTCCACAGTGCCCGGCCCGCGCGGAACGCCATCAGCAGCAGGTATGGCCCGAGCAGCACCACCCAGTGACCGGGAGACCCTGCGAGGATGCCGGCAACATAGTCGGCCAGCAGCGCGAAAGGCCCGCCGGTGTGCGCGCCCAACGGATCCCTCAGATAGTCGCCGAGAAAGAGCTTTCCGGCGCACCAGATCGCCAGCGGCAGCACGGTCAGCGCCACCAGCAGCATCAGTCCGAATGTGGCCAGTTCCCGGGGCACGCGCGGCAAGGCGCCATACCCGTCCCATGCTTTGCGTAATGAGGTACTCACGGGCGGCATAATACCGGACCATGACGCAAAACAGGGCTCAGCCAATGACTACGGCACCTGCCCACCTGCGCCGCACGCCGCGGCGGGTAACGGTGGCCGCCACGCAGTTCGCCTGCAG
>JBDSGY010000383.1:0-2534 GCA_039918755.1 Steroidobacteraceae bacterium | reverse complement strand
CGGCCGCCCGCAGTGACGACCTTGCCGTCCCTGGTGGTGGTGCCAGCATCCAACACCTTGCCGGGCAGCGCGCCGACGCGATCCAGTCCGTCGACCACATCGCCCTTGCGCACCTCGTCCGGATAGCCGTGCGCAGCGACCACGACACCGAGCGCAGCGCGGGGATCCCACTCCGCCCTGACGGTGTCGAGCGAGCCGGCAAGCGCCGCGTCGCACAGGACGGTGAGATCGCTCTTCAGGCGCGCCAGCACCGGCTGTGTCTCGGGATCGCCAAAGCGCACGTTGTATTCGATGACGCGCGGCGCGCCCTTGGCATCGATCATCAGTCCGGCATAGAGGAAGCCGACGAAGGGCATGCCGTCGGCGGCCAGTCCCTTGATGGTCGGCTCGATCACATCGCGCATGATGCGTTCATGCACCAGTGATGTGACCACGGGCGCAGGCGAATACGCGCCCATGCCGCCGGTGTTCGGGCCCTGATCGTCGTCGAGCAGCCGCTTGTGATCCTGGCTGCTCGCCATCGGAAGTACATGGCGTCCATCGCTCATCACGATGAAGCTGGCTTCCTCGCCCTCCAGGAATTCCTCGATGATGATTTCGTCGCCCGCGCTTCCGAAACGCCCGTCGAGCATGGATTCCGCCGCCGCAACCGCCTCCGCCGCGGTCTGCGCGATGATCACGCCCTTGCCGGCGGCGAGACCGCTGGCCTTCACCACGATCGGTAAAGGCTGGGCGGCCAGCCATTCGCGATCGAAGTCCGCGCGCGTGAAGCGGCGGTACCCGGCAGTGGGGATGCGATGGCGCTGCAGGAATTGTTTGGTGAAAACCTTGGAGCCTTCGAGCTGGGCGGCGGCCTTGCGCGGTCCGAAGCAGGGCAGCCCGCGCGTCGCGAACAGATCGACGATGCCTGCTACAAGCGGCACTTCAGGACCCACGATGGTAAGGGCGACGCCTTCCCCGGCAGCCAGATTGGCCAGCTTTTCCAGCTCTTCCGCACCGATGGCGACATTGCGCACCTTCGGTTCACGCGCCGTGCCGGCGTTCCCCGGCGCCACGATCACTTCGGTCACGCGCGGCGACTGCGCGCATTTCCACGCCAGCGCATGCTCGCGGCCGCCATTGCCGATGATCAATACCTTGTAGCTGCTGCTCATCTTGGACTGTGTCAGTGGCGGAAATGCCGCATGCCGGTGAACAGCATGGCAAGCCCGGCTGCATCCGCTGCCGCGATGACTTCTGCATCACGCATCGAGCCACCGGGCTGGATCACTGCCGTGACGCCCTGCGCGGCGGCAACCTCGACACCATCGCAGAACGGAAAGAAAGCATCCGAGGCCATCACGGCGCCGCGCACGGAGAGATTCGCGTCCCCGGCCTTGATGGCGCCGATGCGGCTGGAATAGACGCGACTCATCTGGCCTGCACCAACGCCTATGGTGGCTTCGTCGCGCGCGAATACGATGGCATTGGATTTGACGAACTTGCAGACCCGCCACGCGAAGTCCAGATCGCGCCGCTCTGCGGCAGTGGGCTGGCGCTTTGTAACACAGGCAAGCGTGCCGACATCCACGTGCCCCGCATCGCGATCCTGCACCAGGATGCCGCCGCCCACGCTGCGCAGCTCGCGCTCGGCCGTTGCGGAACCGCGCAGCTTGCCGGTGACGAGCACGCGTACGTTGGGTTTGGCGGCCAGCGCCTCGGCGGCGCCGGCCAGCAGTTCGGGCACGACCAGCACTTCGACGAACTGCTGCGCGAGGATGGCTTCCACCGTGGCGGCGTCAAGCGGCCGGTTGAACGCGATGATGCCGCCAAACGAAGAGGTCGGATCGGTGCGATAGGCAAGCTGGTACGCGTCGAGCAGGTTGCCGGCCACCGCAACGCCACAGGGGTTGGCGTGCTTGACGATCACGCACGCGTCGCGGTCGAACTGGCGCACGCACTCCAGTGCGGTATCGGCATCGGCGATGTTGTTGAAGGACAGCTCCTTGCCCTGTGCGAAACGCGCACCGGCGATGCTGTCCACGGCTGCGCCGGGGCTGCGGTAGAACGCGGCCCGCTGATGCGGGTTCTCGCCATAGCGAAGATTCGCGATGCGTGTGAGCCCGAGCCCAAGCTGCGGCGGGAATGGTTCGATGGCCGCGCCATGTTGGCGCGCCAGGTAATCGGCGACCAGCGAGTCGTAGCTCGCGGTGTGCGCGAACGTCTTGGCAGCCAGCCGTGCCCTGAATGCGAAGCGCGTTGCGCCGTTGCACTGCGCCAGTTCGGCGACCAGTTCGTCGTAGTCGGCCGGATCGACCACCACGGTGACGTCGTTGTGGTTCTTGGCCGCGCCGCGCAGCATGGCAGGGCCGCCGACGTCGATGTTCTCGATGGCCTCTTCGTAGCTGACGCCGGGTTTCGCGATCGTGGCCGCGAACGGATACAGGTTGACGATCAGCAGGTCGATCGGTGCAATGCCTTCGCGGGCCATCACGGCGTCATCCGTGCCTCGCCGTCCGAGCAACCCGCCGTGGATCTTCGGATGCAGCGTCTTG
>JBDSGY010000382.1:0-3075 GCA_039918755.1 Steroidobacteraceae bacterium | reverse complement strand
AGGCGATCGCGGACAGCGAGCGTACCAGCCGCCACACCGATCTCGGCTATTCACTTGGAATCGTGATCTCGCGCGATAACGTGCTGACCGAGGTGGTTTGGGAAGGCCCGGCGTTCAGGGCGGGGCTTACCACCAACACGACGCTGATCGCCGTCAACGGACGCGCTTACAACAGCGACCTGCTCAAGGGCGCCATCATTGCCGCGGCTGCGGGCAGCGAGGCGCCCATCGAGCTGCTGGTGCGCAACCAGGACCGCTTCCGCACTGTCCGCATCGACTATCGCGACGGCCTGCGCTATCCCCACCTGGCGCCCATCGCAGGCAGGCAGGATGTGCTGGGTGCCATCCTGGCGCCCCGTGCCGGCACGCCGTGACAACGCGACGTACCAGGTAAGAAATCCGCGCTCGACGCGACTAACATGTCGCAGCTATCGAAGGGGGCAGCGTGGCAGATGTATTGAGACTGCAGGGCGTGGAAAAGGCCTTTGGCGAGCAACGCGCGGTCACTGCGCTCGATCTTGCCGTTCCCAAAGGTGAAACCTGCGGGCTGATCGGTCCGAGTGGCGCCGGCAAGACCACCACCATCCGCCTGATCATGTCCATCCTGTTCCCGGATTCCGGCACGGTTGAAGTGCTGGGCCGCGCCTCCGCACTCGACGCCAAGGACCGTATCGGCTACCTCCCGGAGGAGCGCGGTGTCTATCGAAAGATGCGCGTCGAGGCGTTCCTCAAGTATCTCGCCTGCCTGAAAGGCATGTCCGAAGCGCAGGCTGTATCGCGTTCGCGCGAGCTGCTCGCGAAGCTCGGGCTCGAGGGAGTCGACCGCAAGAAATGCGAGGATCTTTCGAAGGGCATGCTGCAGCGGGTGCAGTTCGTCGGCGCCATCGTGCATCAGCCGGAACTGCTGATCCTGGACGAGCCCTTCAGCGGCCTCGATCCGGTCAGTGTGCGATTGCTCAAGGGCGTGATCAGCGATGAGCGGCGGCGGGGCACCACGATCCTGTTCTCCACGCATGTGATGGCGCAGGCCGAAGAACTCTGCGATCGCGTGGTGATGATCCACAAGGGCCGCAAGGTGCTGGACGAACCCATGAACAGCCTGCGGCGCCGCTATGACCCCACGCGCGTGCTGTTCGAACCGCTCGATCCACAAGCCGACGTGCGGGGCCTGCGCGACATCGCCGGCGTGGTATCGACACAGGCGACGGATGGTGTGGTGGAACTGCGCCTGGCGCCGGGCACCGATCCTTCCGCGGTTATCCGTGAAGTGGCCGCGCGCGTGGTGCCGGCGCGCATCGAGATTGCCCGCATCGGGCTGGAAGATGTTTTCGTCGAAATCGTCCGCGGCGCCACGTCGGGCGAATCGGAAGACGCGCTGCGTCAGCACCTGCAGGGCCTGACTGGAGAGACGGCATGAAGAAGATGTTCCAGCGCATCCGCCTGGTGGCCGCGCGTGAATTCCTGGTCACGGTGTCTAGCAAGGGCTTCCTGTTCGGCGTGCTGGTGATGCCCGTCATCGGCCTGACGCTGGTCTCGGTCATTCCGAAACTGCTGAACCAGCGCGGCGTCCAGGTGAATGTGGAAGTGGCACTGATCGACCAGAGCGCACTACTGGTTCCTGCGCTGCGCGCTGAGCTGCAGCCTGAAATGATTGCCGCGCGGCGCGATGCGGGTCGGCGTGAAGTCACCGAACAGGTCGCCCCCGGTGCCGGGCCCATGGCGAACCCCATGAGCCAGAGCGCGCTGCCCGAATTTATCGTAAAGGTTCTTCCCGCCGACACCACCGTCGATGCGCAGAAGTCCTGGCTCACTGCGGCCAATATCGGCAAGCGCGAACGTCGGGCGCTAGTCAGGGTGCCCTCCGACGCCGTGACCCGCTCCGGCAATGGCGACTACGGCGTCTATGAATTCTATGCGCCACGCAATCTACCGGAAGATGCCGAAGGCATATTGCATGGCGCCCTGCGGCAGGTGCTGATCGGCGAGCGTCTGCGCGCCGGCGGCTTTGATCCGGACCTGGTGAAGGCAGCCACTGCCATGCCGCGCACGCGTACCGTGCTGGTTTCAGCGGATGGCAAGCAGCAAGGCGCGCAGGGACTCAATCGCGCGCTGCCCTTCATCACTGACATCCTGCTGTTCATGGGCGTGATGATCGGCGGCCAGTCGCTGATGACGTCCACCGTCGAGGAGAAATCCAGCCGTGTGATCGAAGTGCTGCTGGCGGCTGTGTCTCCGCTGGAACTCATGTGGGGCAAGCTGCTGGGACAGCTCGGCGTGGGGCTGGTCAGCCTGGCAATGTACGTGACACTCGGTGTGCTGGCACTGCTGCAGTTCGCCCTGCTCGGGTTGCTGGACCCAATGCTGATCGTGTACCTCGCCGTGTTCTTCCTGATCTCTTATCTGGTGTTCGGCGCGCTGATGCTCGCCATCGGCGCGGCCGTAAACCAGATGGCCGACGCGCAGTCGCTGATGGGGCCGGTCATGGTGCTGATGATCGTGCCTTATATACTGACTCCGGTGATCGGGCGGGCGCCCGATTCCGCGATAGCCGTCGCAGCAAGCTTCATTCCGCCAGTGAATGCCTTTGCCATGCTGGCGCGGCTCGCGTCCAGCTCTCCGCCACCGGTATGGCAGGTGCTGCTGTCGATGCTCGCCGGTATCCTGGGTGCAGGCGCGGCGGTGTGGTTCGCGTCCAAGGTGTTCCGCGTGGGATTGCTGATGCATGGCAAGCCACCCAGTTTGGCGACGCTGGTGAAGTGGGCAAGAATGGCGTGATGCCCGTGCTTGAGCCATGAGCAGGCACTCGGAGGCTGTTTCTGCCGCGCCATACGCTACACGGCCGCTGCGCCCACTACCGTGTGCATCTGTCATTGCACAACCTGCCGACGCGCGTCCGGCGCGCCGATGAGTGGCCGGGCCATTCGCGACGGCGCAGTTTAATTCGAACTGGGGACAACTGACTGAGCTTGCGACTACTCCGGGAGTGCTGCACGGGCACTGCGCCCGCTCTGGCAGCGCGCTGTCTAACCGCGATGCATTGAGCCCCGCTGACATCGACCTCACGCTGACCACGCT
>JBDSGY010000381.1:0-4833 GCA_039918755.1 Steroidobacteraceae bacterium | reverse complement strand
CGGCTCGTAGACGCAGATACAGCCGAAATCGATCGGCAGGTGATCTTCCAGCGTCGTGATCACGACCTGATGGATACTGGCGAGATCCTGCCGATCGCCAATTGCACGCGTAATCCGCTGCAGCAGGTTCAGGCGTTCCAGCTGTGCCTCGCGCCGCCGCTCCGTCGCCTTGCGGCCACTGATATCGGAAAACACGACAGCGACCTTGTTGCTGCCCCGACCGCCAACCTGGTAAGCACTGACTTCGTAGTAGCGCCCCAGCGCTTTCGCCTCGTTCTCGAACTGCACGGGAATGCCGGTCTGCGCCACGCGGCCAAAAATCTCGAACCAGTAGCCTTCCATGTCCGGCGCGATTTCGCGGATGGTCTTGCCGGCGGGATCATCGAGTCCGCTGTGCACCTGGAAGGCAGGGTTGGCATTCAGGAATCGAAAGTCGACCGGCGAGCCCTGGGCGTCGTAGATCATTTCCACGGTGCAGAAACCTTCCGTCAACGCGTCGAAAAGACTCCGGTACTGTGTATCGGACTCCTGCCGCTGCGCCACGGAGTGTTGCTCGAGACGCTCGGCCATGTTGTTGAACGTCGCGCCGAGCTGGCCAAGTTCGTCCCTGCGTCCAGCAGGAACGCGACTTCCGAGATCACCGCCGGCGATGTCCCTGGCGGCACTCGACAGCTGACGGATCGGCGCCAGGAATACGGCAGCAAACAAGGCACTTCCAATCAGCGTCATGAGCACGATTGCCGACACCAGCAGCAGCTGCTGCCTGATCATGGTTGCGATTTGCGCGTTCAGCACGCCTTCCGGGCTGAGGTAGTACGACGTCAAGTCGACGGTGGAGAAGCGGCGCGCGATGACGTAATTCCACTGCCCGTTGCCGGGCGCATAGCCGCGAAACATCTCGTGGGGTGGTTGTGCCGCGGCAAGCTGGAACTCCGTCGATACCGGACGGACATCGGCCACCAGATCGCGCGTTTGCGGGCCGAAGCGCCGCTCGGTGACCAGTGCCTCGACATTTGCCGGTGACAGCCGGATCCCGGGATGAAAGACGAGCTCCTGGCTGAACGAATGCGCGATGCGGATTCCCAGGTGGTCGAAGAGGATCGCATGACTGCCGGGCCCCGCCAGATCGTTGGATTCCTTCAACACATCGGTCAGGGCGGCGGCGCGAACCCAGAACGCAGCGATGCCGATCAACTTCGCGTGACCGTCCTGCATCGGCGCGAGGAATGCGATGGTCGGTGCACCGCCGACTTCCGGCTCTGCCACATAGACGTCGGAAATGACCGCTTTGCCTAGCAGGGCTTCGCGCACGAAGCTGCGGTAATTGAGGTTCATGCCGATGAGCGGCGCTTCGGTGGCAGCGAGCACGGTTCCCTTCGCGTCGAGCACCGCAACCCCGCGTAACCCGGGGTCTGTCGCGGGCCACGTGCCCAGGTGGGCACGCAGGCCTGGCTGAAGGCGTGCGCGCTGCGCCTCGTCCGCCTGCAGCATTTCCAGCGCAGTAGGCACCTGCGCCATGCGGTTAACCGCGCGCTGATAGCCAGTCACGAAGGTATCGATGCGCCCCATCAGCTGGTCGCTGCGGGCTACGAGCAGCGCTTCGGTCTTTTCGAGCAGCTCCTTCCGCGCGATGCTGACGCTGAGCGAGCTGGCGACTGCCAAGGGCAACAGCGACGTCACGACCAGCAGCGCAGCCAATTTGGTGCGCAATGGCCAGTTGACGAAGCGGTACACGTGCGGCCTTTCCCGTTATGGATCTGATGCGTACACAGTAACGAGCACCGCGCCCGCGGGCAACAAAGGGCACTAGAGCAATGCCAGTTGTGTCGCAGAGTTCAGATGTGGGAACAAGGCAGTCGCACAGACCGTCTCTGTAGGACAGCACCTATCACGCATGCACATTTGCGCCTGCGCTGCACTCGCCGTCACTCATCGATACTCCTTCGGCAAACATAAATAATCGCCCATGGCGCAAGCGCCGGAGATCACCATGACTGAAAAGACAGGTACCGTTCACTGGGAAGGCAATGGCAGCCAGGGTCATGGCGCCATCAGCACCGAAACCAGCGCGCTCGACCAGTACCCCTATGGTTTTGCCAGTCGCTTCGAAGGGCAAACAGACGGAACCAACCCCGAGGAGTTGCTGGCGGCTGCCCACGCTGCATGCATGACGATGGCATTTGCCTTTGCCTGCGAAAAGGCCGGGTTTACTCCAACCAGTGTGGACACCCAGTGCCGGGCGCGGCTTGCAAAGGTCGAGGGCGGATTTCTCATCGATCGTTTGGCGCTGACCCTCAAGGCGAAGGTCCCGGGTCTGGATCCAGGCCAGTTCCAGTCCATTTCGCAGAAGGTGAAGCGGGATTGCCCACTCTCGAAAGCGCTGGCAAGCGTCCCGGAAATCTCGCTGGATGCCACGTTGCTCTGAAGTGATGCACGCCCTCTGCACCGGGGTAGGGCGCCTCCTACCGCAAGCACCGGGCTGCACCTATTAGAACATTCCGGGTGAATCCACATGCTCTCGTACACCCGATACCGGGCAATTACGGAGCTGAAAAATGATGTCACGAACACGTTTGACCACCCTGTCTGCAGCAGTGCTGGCAGCCATGGCGAGCACTGGCGTGCTCGCGCAAGATGCATCAACCGGCACGGGCTTTTATGTCGGCGGTTCACTGACGCAGTCGCGTTTCGATTCGAACAATTTCGATGTTGATGATATCGACGATGAAGACAACAGCTGGAAGGCCATCGCCGGCATGCGCGTTTCACCGCACCTGGCATTCGAGGCCAATTACATCAACTTCGGCAAGTCTACGGCTCCTTCGGTAAACGCTGGCGGCCCCTTCGTTGCGGACGCGGATGGCTTCGCGATTTACGGGGTTGGACTGCTGCCAGTGGGACCGGTGGAACTGTTCGGCAAGGCCGGCGTGTCGCGCATCGACGCCAAGGGCAATGTTGGCGCGGTGTTCTACGAGGACAAGGCAACCCAGTTCGCCTACGGCGCCGGTGTGCAGCTGCGGTTGAACCAGTTTGCGCTGCGAGCCGAGTACGAGAAGTTCGACACGGACGTGATCGGGGATCTCGACCTCATCTCGGTCGGCTTCACGTTTACGTTTGCATCGAACCGCTAAACACGGTCAAGGCATGCGGGTTTCCCCCCGCATGCCGCTTTTCAATGCGTCATCGCATAGGTGATGTAGTTGATGCCGAAGCGATAGCCCTGCGCTGTCATCGGTTCCGGATAGTCCGGAGTGTCCGCCTCTTCCCATGAATCGCCGACATCCTGGTTGTAGTTGATGCCCACCATCAGTCGACCGGCATCGTCGTAAATCCCAAGCCATTCTGGTGGTGGCAGATTGGCTACCTGGCCAAAGCCGCGCAGATGCCGCAGGCCAGGAATCTGCACCGATTCGTCGATGCTGAACACCACATGCAGCACCGCATCGTCACCGTGCAGCGCGACCATCGGTCGCTCCGGAAATACCCTGGCCATGGTGGCGGTAAATACCTGAAGCTCGTCCGCACCCCAGAAGTCGTCAGCCATCAGGAATCCCCCGCGCAGCAGATATTCCCGCAGATGGGCAACCTCATCATCATCCAGATTCCAATAGCCGGTCTGCGTGGCATAGAGCCACGGATAGTCGAACAGCTTGTCGTCCGTCAGCTGCACCACCACAGGCTCGCCCGTGGCGATGCGGGTAAGGCGCTGCAGGTTGTGCGAGAAGTGCTGCTCGGCCTCGGGCCAGTCCTGTTGCCACCAGCCGCGCCCGAAGTTGCGGCCGCCGGCAAGATCGCGGTAGAAGACGCGGGCGAAGTGGAACTCGGATGCCGCGTCCAGTCCAGGCTCTGGTGCCGCCGCGGACAGCACCAGCGATGCCAGAAGCCAGGGCAAGGCTGTCAGCCAAAGCAGGCTCCTGCGCGGCAGGCGGTGTCGGAAAAGGCGCACTAATTCCTGCATGACTCTGTCGGTAGCGGGCGACGGCGCCGCGAATTGCAGATTAGTGTACGCCACGCCCGTGCCTCACCGTTCAGCACTCCCACGACAATGACATGCGCCCGGGTTTCCTCGGCAATTCCTCCGGATTCTCCCCCGCAACCGATTATTGCGACGTAATCGACCGCCGGGGATGGCTCCTGCCGCTACGGTCACATTTATGACCAGATTGCGGAATCAACGCCCGTTCAAGTCCGCTGACCGGCCGGGCCGCAACCCTGTCCTGGCGGCTCTCGGGCCGTTGCTCCCCGCCATCGGCCTGGGGGCGATTTTTCTGGTATGCGCTGTCGTTGCCATTTTGACGACCAGGGCCAATGCGGGCATTGCATTGCTATGGCCGGGAAATGCCATCGTCGCCGCGCTGCTGATCCGCATGCGCCACGTCCGGTGGTCAGCCACCGCTGTGGCAATATTCGTCGCGGGAGCCTGCGCCAACCGCCTCCTCGGCCACGATGCCTCGCAGGTCGCCATCGCCCTGACCGCGGTGAACATGGTCGAAATCGCGGCCATGGTTTACGTCTTCCGCGTCGCCATCCCGCTTCCTTTTCCAAAGCTTACGATCCTGCAGGCCGCCTACATGACGTTGATCATGGGCATCCTGATTCCCGGTGCAACCGCATTGCTCGGCGGCGCCGTATTGCATGTCATGAACGACGTGCCGTTGTGGGACACTGCCCAGCACTGGTGGGCATCCGATGCACTCGGAGCGTGTCTGCTGGCGCCACCCATCATCCTCTACAGCAAGCCGAATCTGCAGCGCCTGTTGCGGCCGCAGTTCTTCTGGCAAAACCTGCTGATGCTGCCGATGTGTATGGTGGCCACGTACCTCGCCGTGCGTT
>JBDSGY010000380.1:0-3375 GCA_039918755.1 Steroidobacteraceae bacterium | reverse complement strand
GCGTGATTTCAGCAATGTCGCCACGATGCGGTAGCTGCTGCCATTGCGGGCTGTCGATGACAGCCTGGTATGCAGGAAAGTGACCTGTGCGCGCCCACTGGAAATCATTGGCGGCGAAGTATTTCAGGAAGCGGCGTGCGGCTTCGCGTTCGGCGGCTGTGCGCTTTGGATCGCGCGGCATCACCCAGTTGTGTCCGTCCACAAGCGCGACGCGCCGACCGTGGAACAGGAATGGGAATGGGCGAACTGCATAGCCCCGATAAAGCGCGCTGCCCGGGTTGCCGGCAGCGGCGTCGAACTGGCCTACCATCCACGTGCCATCCACCAGGACGCCGCCTTCACCCTTGAGGAATGCCGACACCGCCCCGGCATAGTCCAGGTTCCGGGCGCTGTCGCCGCGCTGGTACAGCGCCCTCATGAAATTCAGTGCTTCCCGGCCCTGCGCCGTGTCAAAGTTTGCATGCCTCGCATCCCTGAACAGCGGCACGTTCTGCTGCAGCATCCAGGCGTAGAAGATCCGCATCGGCCCGGCAAAATCCTTGTTGGTGACCTGGATGAGATAAGGCTTGCCGGTGCGCTGCCGGAATTGTGCTGCCTGGACCTCCAACTCCTCGCGACTGCGCGGGAGGACAGGCTTGCCATCTGCAACCAGTCCGGCGGCACGGAACAGATTCATGTTCACATGCCAGAGGGGCGCCCATACGTCGATGGGCAGACCCATGGTCTTGCCATCGACCGTGACACCGGCGCGCGCAGCGGCGGTAAACTGTCCGGGGCTGAGGCCGACCTCGGCCAGGTCGTCGTCCAGCTGCTCCAGCAGATGACGCGCGTCGTAATCAGGGATCGCCGAACTGTGCATGGTGACCAGATCCGGCGGTCCGTTGGCGGCGAGCTGTGCGGTCAACTGGTCATAGCCCGGCCATGCAACCGTATTCGCAACTACCTTGATGTCGGGGTTGGCGGCTTCGAACTGATTGATCATTGCGGTGATGATTCCGCATTCGCCGTCTGCCTTGCCCGGGTCCGCAAGCCTGCCGAACTCGGCCTGGCACGCGCCGAAGAAACGCTGGACCACAAGCTCCGTGCGCGCGTCCCGGCTGCAGGCCGGCAACATGGCCAGTGTCACGACGGCCAGCAGGCATCTCATTGACCGGCCGCCCCTGCGACCGCGCGCACGATGTACTTCTGGAAGACCAGATACACCAGCAATGTCGGCAGCCCCGCAAACACGGCCTGTGCCATCAGGAACCCCAACCCTTCAGTCTGCGCGAAGTTCATCTGCGTTGCGGCGATGCCCACGGTCAGTGTGAGCATGTCCTTGTCCGTCGCACTGATCAGTGGCCACCAGTAGTCATTCCAGGCGTGGAAGAACGTGAAGATTCCGAGCGTCGCCTGCGCCGGAATGGATAGCGGCAGCAGTACCCGCCAGAAGATCCGCAGGCGCGAGGCGCCGTCCAGCAGGGCGGCCTCGTCGATCTCTTTCGGTATGGCGCGGAAGTACTGCGTCATGAGGAACACGCCGAAGGGCATCGAAAGTCCCGGCAATACCAGCGCGGCATAGGTGTTGTGAAGCGATGCGGCGCTGAACATCTGGTGGCGCCCGATGATTACCGCCTGTTCAGGAATCGCCAGGCCAAGCAGCACGATCACGAACAGCACTCTGCGCCCTGGGAACTGCAGCCGCGCGAACCCGTAGCCTGCCAGCGAGGACAGCACCAGTACGCCGGCCGTCATCGCCAGCGAGACGGTGATGCTGTTCAGCAGCCATGTGAAGACCTGGCTTTCCCCAAGGATGCTGCGGTAGTTGGCGAAGGTCCATGGTGGCAGGAAGGCCGAGCGTGAGTCCGCCATCAGCGCCGTGTTGTCCTTGAAGCTCAGGATCACCACCCACAGCATCGGCGTGAGCATGAGCAACGCTGCGAGCGTCGCCAGCAGGATGGTGCTGCGCGGCAACCTGGCGGTGCCACGCGCAGTCATGCCGTGTCCTTGCGCGATGAAAGGTAGTACTGCGCCATGGCTGCTACGGCGATCAGCGCAAACAGCACCTGCGCGGCAGCGGCGGCATAACCCAGCTGCCACTGCTTCCAGCCTGTTTCATAGATGAACAGCACGATCGGCCGGGTTGAATTATTCGGACCGCCGCCGGTCATCAGATGCGGCTGGCCGAAGAGCTGGAACTGCAGGATGGTCTCGACCACGAGCACCAGGGCGATGGTCCGCCGGATCATTGGCAACGTGATCGAAAGCAGCCGGCGTGCTTTCGATGCCCCGTCGAGAGCGGCCGCCTCGTAAAGGTCGTGCGGAATCTGCTGCAGGGCCGCGAGGACCAGCACCATCGGCAGGCCGATTCCCCACCAGATCGTCGTCAGTGCAACAGCAGGCATCGCAAGGGCTTGTTCACTGAGGAACTCGACCGGCCTCACTCCCACGGACTTGGCCATGACAGCGGCCAGGCCGCCTTCGGGAATCAGCACCAGACGCCAGATCAGCGCCACCACGGTGACGGAGAGTACGGTGGATGCAAAGAAGATCGCGCGCAGCACTGCCGCCCAGCGGGACGGTCGATTGAGCGCCAGCGCCAATGCCAATCCGATCACGGTCATCGTCGGGACGGTGAGCGCTGCGAAATAGAAGGTGTTCGTGACGGCCTGGTGGAACACGGGGTCCGCAAACAGCCTGGCGAAGTTGTCGAAGCCGACGAAGGCCTCGACGCCGAACAGGTCGCCGCGCGTCATGGAAAGACGGATGCCGATGGCGAGAGGAACCAGCAGCAGCAGCACGAAGAAGACGGCGTAGGGCGCCACGAACAACGCGCCAGACCAGCGGTTCCAGAGCGCGGACCGGCGCGCGTGCAACCCAGGGTCCATCAGTGAGACACGCTGTGGTAGCCGGTGCCGCCAGCGTCAAAGAAGTGCGCTGCAAAGCCGTCCACGCGCAGATCCACCGGCTGACCTGCCTGTACAGAAGAGTCACCACGATCCTCGGCCGTCAGCAGCGTGCCGTCGGGCAGGGCGACATGCACCAGCGTGCGGTCACCGAGCCTTTCCACCACGCTTGCGGTGCCCATGACACTGCCTTCGGAGGTCGTGATCCGCACGGCTTCCGGCCGCAGACCGAGGGTCAGGCTTCCTGTCACCGGCAGCGTGGAAGAAGGGACGCCCGTCCGGATAACCGCCCCGCCAGGCAGTGTGGCGACCGCCATGCCATCCACGGCGACCGTCTGCACCGGCACGAGATTGATGCGTGGGGTGCCGACAAAGCTCGCCACGAAACGGGTAGCGGGGCGCCGATAGATCTCCATCGGCGTGCCAATCTGCTCGATGCGGTGCTGGTTGATGACGACGATCCGGCTGGCCAGCGTCATCGCCTCAACCT
>JBDSGY010000379.1:0-6150 GCA_039918755.1 Steroidobacteraceae bacterium | reverse complement strand
GTGCACAGGGTCGGGCCGCACCGCCTGAACGTCCGGCTGGCCAGGAAGTTGGCTGGACTCGGACTTACCTGCTGGCGCCTGGACCTCTCCGGCATTGGTGATAGCCGCCCCATCCCGGGACTGCTGACTTTTCGGGAAAGCGCTGTCCACGATATCCACGTGGCAATGGATCATGCAGGCAATGATCTCGGCCTCCAACACTTCACGCTCGTGGGCCTTTGTTCGGGCGCCGACAACGCACTGGCCGCCGCGGAGCAGGATCCTCGCATCGACGAGCTTGTGCTGATGGACGCACCCGCCTACGCGACACCACAGAGCCGGCGCCGGCAGCGCCTGGCCCGCGTGCCCCGCATCCGTACTGCCGCAGACGTTCCGCGCTGGGCCTTGGGCATGCTTCGCGCGCTGATCGGCAGCATCATTCCCCGAGCCGCCGGCCGCAGGGCCATCCCGGAAAAGGAATCTGCGCGCAAGCTGCCGCAGCCCGCGGAGTTCGAACGAATGCTCCTGCAACTCGCAGGTCGAGGTGTGCGCATCCTGCTCGTGTACTCCGGTGTGCTCGGCGAACGCTACAACTCGAAGAACCAGCTTTTCGAGGCATTCCCCGCCATGGCAGGTCGCGTCGAAGTGAAGTATTTCGCCGATGCCAACCACGTCTTCACCGAACTTGAACAGCGATCCTCACTGGTTGATACGATTGTCACGTGGATGCACAGCAGGATTGGCGCACGCTGACTGCCTAGCGCCTGGCGCTCAGTACCAGCGCGATGCGCTCCCGGAACTCGCGCACTGTTACCGGATCTATCAGGACGTAGGTCGCTACATACACCGCGCAGCCGACGATGAATTCCGCCACGAGCTGCAGCACGCTGGCGTGGTCGTGCCATACCGGCAACTGGCGCAGCCCGAATATGGCCACAGCCATCACCGAGGCCGACGCCAGGGAAGGCCGCGCCGCCTTGAGTACCGCCAGCGTCGAAACCTGCAGTGCGGAGGTCCGCACCAGGAGCAATACGAGATGCAGCAGCCCCGCTGCCCCCACGGCGAACGTTGCCGCCAGCGCGTTCCACTGGCCCAGAATCAGCAGACCCGCGAACAGCACGGCGACGCGCACGACTTCGAGGTGCATCAGCGTATGGTTTCGCTCCGCCGACATCAGGAACTGCGACAACAATGCATTGACCGGGCGGAAGATCGAAGTGGCTGCCAGCACTGCGAGGAACGGCGTCATTCCCCACCAGCGTGCGGGCAGCAGGACCTCGACAAGCGTCGGCGCAATCATGGACAGCCCAAAGGACATCGGGAGGATCACGGCCAGCAGCATCCCCACGGCTTTGACCACGAGTTCCGGCCTTCGCTGCGAGTCCATTTGCATGAGTGTGGGCAACAGCACATTGGCGACTTGCTCGCCAACCTGTACCGCCGGCACGTCAGCAAGATTGCTGGCAAGGCTGTATTCACCTGTGCGTGCCGGGCCGAACAACTTCGTGAACACGAGCTTGTCGGCGTAGCGGGCGACTTCGTAGAGGAAGGCGATCACGCCCAACGGCGCGCCATAAGCCAGGATGTCGCGGACGCGCCGCATGCGGATCGGCACCGGCGTCAGCCAGTTGCGCGGACCACACGCCACACCCAGCACCAGCGTCAATAGCGCCGCCTGGACGATGTTCGCGTAGACAACTCCTTGCCCGCCGAGGTGAAAACGCATGACCAGCAGCAAGGCGAGCAGCGAATAGCTGACTTCCGCCAGTGCAGAGGCGCCCGCGATGACACCAAATCGCATGTCGCGCGAAAGCAGCTTTTCGGGGACCGATCCGATCCTGCGGATGAAAACCGTCAGTGCCATGCCGGGCAGATATTGCGTGAGGTGCGGCGCGCTGAACCACACCGCCAATTCGTCGGATGCCGCAACGAGGCCCATCAGCGGCAGGCCGACAATGACCAGGCTCAGCACCAGCACATGGAATACCGGCTCCGCACCATCGCTGGAACGCAGGATCAGGTACTTGGCGAATCCCAGGTGCGTTGCCCAGTTCACCGTGAACGCAAGCACCACCGCCGTGGTGACCTCTCCCATGACTTCCGGCGCGAGGAATCGCGTCATGACCAGCGTGCCTGCGAGGCCTACCGCCCGGGATAACAGGCCCGCAAGGATCGACCATGCCGCCCCGCCCAGAGCCTTGCTAGCGATCGGCATCGAGTGGCGCTGCGCGAAGTTTGTAGACCCACAGCCCGAGGATCTCCTTCAGGGCCTGGCTGCTGTGAGCAAATGCTTCACCGGACGGTATCAGGCTGTCGGGCAGGATCAGTGCATCCAGTGGAGGAACACCGCATGGCAGCGGACGCATGCCCGATTTGCGATAGACATAGGCCGCGCGCCGCAGATGCAGGCTCGAAGTCACGAGCACGAGCGGCGCACCGGCCCGAAGCATCGGGGCGACATCGCGCGCGCTGGTGTAGGTATCGCGACTGGCATCTTCGATTCGGAGGCGGCTGGCAGGCCACCCCATCTGCATTACCAGCTGCTCGGCAATGCGGGCTTCATTCGTGAGCCCGACTTCAGCGCCACCCGAAACGAGCACTTCGGCGCCGGGCGCACGCCGCGCCAGTTCGAGCCCATAGCCAATACGGCGAAATGTCTCCTGGTCCAATCGCCACACTTCTCTCGCACTCCGCGCAGACCCCGTTGCTCCACCAGTGAGTATTACAACAGTGGCATCTGCGGGAGGTTTCTCGCATGCCTCCACCTTCGGCATGGACCAGACTCGACCAAAAACCGTTGCGGTCACGGGAGCCGCCGCTATGTAGAAAGCAACACCAATGCCTGCGGCAAAAAGGAACAATGCCTGTTGCCCGGATCGGCGCAACAAGCACGCGAGTAGCAGCAGCCCGGCAAACAGCAAGGCTGCAGGCGACAGCAACAATCTCAGCACCCGATCCCCTTGGCGCCCTAGCCTCGCAGGCGACGTACCAGTGCCACGCGCGCCAGCAGCAGACACAGTGCGCCGATCTGACGCCATTCCGACAGTGTGCCTGACACACGAAGCGCCTTGCCGAGAATCTCGCGCGCCACTGTTAAACGGCCGCAGACCATCGCGCTGCGTGCGTTGCGGATGTACGCGACAAACAAGGCATCGTGGGCGTGAGCGGCTGAAATCCGCTCGCGCCCGGCAAGCAAGAACCGCTCCATTACGTGGATGTAATCTTGTTGCGTGCCTGCATAAGTTGAAAGCCCCTCATGGCCACGCATGGCGTTGACGAGCGGCTCCTCCAGCACCCCGATCCCGAAGCGGGTCGCGACTCGCAGATGGAAATCGATGTCTTCCGCCGTGCGCAGGCTTTCGTCGAATCCACCCACCACGTCGAAGACGCTGCGTCGCATGAGCACCGATGCAGGCACCAGCGATGGCATCCGGAGCAATGACAGCAGCACATCGCCATCCCGCGGAATTGCCTCGCGCCGCCGCAACACGTCGGTAGGCCTGTGCGCGGGATCGACCCGCTGGACGTCGCACAACACCATGCCCCAGTCTGGATGGGAGCGTAAAAGGGCAACCTGCTTTTCAAGCTTCGTCGGCATCCACTCGTCATCGCTGTCCAGCAGTGCGATGAATTCCCCCCGCGCTTCCCGCATTCCCTGATTGCGGGCGCTCGAGACTCCTCCGTTCGGACGACTGATGCACCGGACGCGATCTGCATACCGCTCAGCCAGCATTTGCGCGGTACCGTCTGTTGACCCGTCGTCGATGACCAGAATTTCCTGTTGCACATGGGTTTGCGCGAGCGCCGAGTCGATGGCACGTGGCAACTCCACGCGGCGGTTGTACGTCGGGATCACGGTGGATACCAGGCCAGGAATGCTCATCTTCCGTCCTTCCGCAGTGGCAGCGAACGTTCACGCCAGCCACGCAATCGATACAAGGCATTGGCCAGCGCCGGCGCCACGACGGGCACCGGGATCTCGCCAACGCCTCCCGGGTCGCGCTGCGCATCGCTGAGCAGCTTGATGCTGATCCGCGGCGCTTCCATCATGCGCAGCACCGGATAATCCGCAAAACCGGACTGCACCACAGCCCCGTTACGTACATCGATGCGCTGCGACAAGGCGGCGGAGAGTCCATAGAGCACGCCGCCTTCGACCTGTGCCTCGACCGCCCGAGGATTAACCGCGAAACCGCAGTCGAGAACGCAGAAGACGCGGGAGACGCTGAATGCCTCACCTCCTTCTGACCGCAGTTCGACGACCTGGCCCACGGTACTGCCGAAACCCTGCGCGAACGCCATGCCACGGGCGATACCTGGTATCGCCGGGGAATCCCAGCCTGACAGCGCACGGAGCGATTCCAGCACGGCCCGCTCGCGCGGCTTGTCGGGCAGTAAGGCTGCCCTGTAGTCGAATGGATCGCGATTGGCTGCCTCGGCGCACTCATCGAGGAAACACTCCAGGAAGAACGTGTTCTGGGACATGTCCACAGACCGCCAGGATCCGATTGGAATGGCGGTATCGATGCCGGCATAGGAGAGCCGCAGGTCCGGCAACGTGTATGGCGCGTCGTCGAGCCCGCCGACACGCCGATAGGTATCCAGTGTGGCAACTTCCACCCGTAGCAACGAGGGGATTCCATCAGGCGCCAACCGCGCGCGCAATCGTGCCCGAGCCATGGTGCGGTAAGTGGAATGACGAAAATCCTCCTCCCGGGACCAGACCAGTTTTACTGGCGCCTGCATTTCCCGCATGATTTTCGCTGCCTGCACGGCATAGTCCGTGGCCAACCTGCGGCCAAATCCGCCACCCACCCGCGTGGAATGGATTACAACACTGTCCTTGTCAATGGCGAGTGCAGCGGCGACGTCCTGCTGCACATCGGACTGGGCCTGCGTGGGCACCCACATTTCGACGCCGCCCGCCGGACCGGGTCGTGCCGTTGCATTCATCGGTTCAAGCGGTGCCTGAGCAAGGAGTGGCACTTCGTAGACGGCATCGACGACGCCAGCGCCGGAAAGCAGTTGCTCTGCATCAGCCAGCGCGCCGCGCTCTTTCTCGTTCGCCTGGGCCGCCTGGCCGGCCGGATGCAGCAACTGCTTCAGGCTGTCGCCGAGTACATCAGTGTCGAGCGGATCGCCGCCCTGCCAGTCCGCGCGCAGCAGGCGCAGGCCTTTCTGTGCGGGCCAGTATGCACGGGCAACGACGGCCACGGCATCAGGCAGTTGAATCACGCGCAGGACACCCGGCACTGACAGTGCCGGCGCCGCGTCAACACCGGCGAGCCTGGCTCCAAAGCGTGGCGCATGTCCGATGGTGGCCACGAGGAGCCCGGGCAACTGCACGTCGATGCCGAAGCGGGCCTGACCGTTCACCTTCTCCGGAAGGTCCTGCGCGGCCATGGATTTTCCCATCACTCGCCATTCAGAAGCTGGCCTGAGCGGAGTATCGGTTGGCACACGCAATCGCGCAGCTTCCGCTGCGATAGCCGCGTAGGCGACGTGCCGCCCACTGGCCATATGCACAACTCGACCGTTCCCGGTGACACAGGCTTCTTCCTGCACGTTCCACCGTGCGGCGGCAGCAGCGACGAGCATCACGCGTGCCGACGCTGCGATTTGCCGGCAAGGCAACAGCAACCGGCGCACGCTGCGACTGCCGCCTGTCGAATACCCCCACGGCGCACTGTAGGCAGCGCGCACCGGTGCCATTTCGTAACGTATTGCGGACCACTCGACGTCGAGTTCCTCCGCGACGCCCTGCAGCAGGCCAGTGATGGCCCCTTGTCCCATGTCCGTGACGTTCGTGAAGACTCGGATCATGCCGTCGGGCTGGATTTGTATCCAGGCAACTTCGCCCAGCGGTTTCGCTGCACGCCAGGCTCGAACGGCTTGCCGGAGGCGCGGCAGCGATGCAACCAGCAAGCCCCCGCCTGCCGATGCGACGGCGCCCGCAATGAAGAGGCGGCGCGTAAGGCTGCGCATGCGCGCGACTCAGCCCGGCTTCAACATGGAGATGGGACGACGGAACAGATAGGCAGCCATTGCTTCGGCCCGGAGATTGCCGCGCGCATCCTGAACGGGCCCGGCGGTTATGCCTACTCGCGGTATGAGGTCCGGAACACGCGGCAGGACAGGAGCCAGCACCAGACCTCCGCCGAACAACAGGCG
>JBDSGY010000378.1:0-6530 GCA_039918755.1 Steroidobacteraceae bacterium | reverse complement strand
AAGATGACACCGGCGGGCGCGGTAAGCCTATTCCGCGCCTTCAAGGGCCCGTCCTTCGATGGCGCGTTCCCGCTGGCAGCAGTGGTGCAGGACGCAGCCGGCAATTTCTACGGCACCACATTGAATGGCGGCTATCTGAACCAGGGCTCTGCCTGGCGTCTGGATGCAACGGGCACGCAGTTCAGCCTGCTGCATGGCTTCACCAATTCACTGGTCGATGGTTCCCAGCCATACGGCAAGCTGCTGCTTGCCGGCGGCAAGATCTGGGGCGCGAGCTTCAGCGACGGCCTTTCCAGCTCCGGCGCCATCTTCAAGCTTGACCTCGGCAGCAACGGCGTGTTGCCGGCCGAACTTTCAGTGTCACCGTCAGAAGTTACCAAGGGCAGCACCGCAACCTTGACGTGGTCGGTGCCCGGTGCAACAGCCTGCACCGCGCTTGGCCAATGGGCCGAGACCACAGTCGGCACATCGGGCACGTTGACGGTGACACTGGACGCGGCCGCTATCTATACTTACGGGCTCAGTTGCACCGACGGGGCGGGCGGCGTGCACAACGCGTACACGGCGCTCACTGTCAAGGCGCCTCCCCTCGAGTCGGTTGATGGCGGTGGTGGCACCGGCGGAATCCCGCTGTCGCTACTGCTGCTGTTTGCGGTGCTGCTGTTCAGAAAAAACTTCAGGGAGATTTTCGCAGCATGTCCGTAATTACCGCCACCAGCGCCGAGATCCGCGCGCTGCTCCAGAATGCGTCGATCGAGATGACCTGCAAGGACACCGGCGATCTGGCGGAAGCCGCAACGCTCGTGCCCAAGGGCACCGATATCTTCATTGCGCTGTTCCCCAACCAGACGTGGGACGACCTGACTGTCGCGGCCAAAGCCGTGGGCGAAGCCGGCTTCAACGCCGTGCCGCATGTGCCCGCGCGCCGCATCAAGGACCGCGCTGAAGTGGCAGAGATCGCGCGCAAGCTCACGCAGGTCGCGGGCGCGAAGAAGATGCTGCTGATCGCAGGCGACATGCCTGCTCCGGAAGGCGCGTTCGATTCCACCATCGGCGTGCTCGAAACCGGCGAGCTGGCGAAGGCCGGCATCAGCACTTTCTATATGGCCGGACATCCCGAAGGCCATGCGCACATGACCGTGGAGCAGCAGCGGCTGTTCGAGGCGCGCAAGGTCGCGATCTCGAAGGAGCAGGGCTTCGAACTCAAGTTCACCACGCAGGTGTGCTTCGAATCCGAACCCATCATCGCGTGGGAAAAGATCATGCGGGCAAATGGCATCACCAACACCATTCGCCCCGGGCTCGGTGGGCCAGCCAGCATCAAGACGCTGCTGCGCTACGCAAAGATCTGCGGTGCCGGTGCTTCAATCCGCGCGCTGACCAGTGGCAAGGCCAGCCTGGTTGCCAGCCTGCTGCGCGACAGCGGCCCCGAAGAAGTCGTGACGCAGCTTGCTGCTGCCCGTGGCAGCGGCCAGTCGAATTTTGAAAGCGTGCACATGTTCGCTTTCGGCGGATTCCTGAAGACCACGAAGTGGGTTGCGGCCGTGCAGAAGGGCAGCTTTGCCATCAACGACAAGGACGGCGACTTCGACGTCAAGCTCTAGGTCCGCACGGGCCTTGCCGTCCGTCAGGCGGCCGCTGCGTTCAACCTTCGGGCTGGATCGGCGGCCGTTTTCTTTGCTGCAGCACGGTCATAACCGGCGCGCGCCCTTTCCATGCTGCTGCGGTGGTCGATCGCCCAGGTGATGAGTCCCACGATCGGGGCGCGCAACGAATGACCCACCGCCGTGAGTTGGTAATCGACGCGCAGTGGTATGGTCGCTGACACGGTGCGGGTGAGCAGACCGTCCCGTTCCAGGCTGCGCAACGTCAGCGTCAGCATGCGCTGCGAGATGCCATCCACTTCGCGCTTGATCTCAGTGAAGCGCAGCGGCCCCTCATGCAGCGCAGCGATGATGTAGAGGCTCCATTTGTCACCAACCCGGTCCAGAATTTCGCGGATTGGCGCGCAATTGCTTTCGCCACAGATGGCGAACTCGGATTTGCGTCGCGGTGACATGAATGTGCCCTCTTGTACGGAATCTGCCAGTCAGTATATTTTGTATCCCTACAACCAAAAGTGTACCACTAGCCGCATGCCAGCCACAGCCGTCTCCCGCTCCCTGTATCTCCTCGCCGTTCTCGGCGTGCTGTCCGCCTGCAGCAAGGCGCCCCCGGCGGGCCCGCCACCGGCGATGGAGGTGAGCGTAGCGGTCGTGCCCGAGCGCGACATCACCGAGTGGGATGAATACACCGGCCGGCTCGAGGCCGTGAACACGGTCGAGATCCGGCCGCAGGTGTCCGGTGCCCTGCAGACAGTGGCCTTCACCGAAGGCAAGGAAGTGAAGAAGGGCGAGCTGCTGTTCCAGATCGATCCGCGGCCCTTCCAGGCCGAGCTCGAACGGGCGCTGGCACTGCGTGAGCAAAGCAAGACGGCTGCAGAACTGGCTGCGTCCGACCTCGCGCGGGCGGAGAAACTACTCTCGTCACGGGCGATTTCGCAGGAGGAATACGATCAGCGCGTCTCCGCCAGCCGCAGTGCGGCTGCCGCCGTGCGGGGGACGGATGCCGCGATTGACGTCGCCCGCCTGAACCTGGCTTACACGCGCATCACCTCCCCCATCGATGGCCGCATCGGGCGCGCCGAAGCCACGGCCGGCAACCTGGTCAATGCCCAGACCACGCGCCTCACCACTGTCGTTTCCCTGACTCCCATGTACGCGTACTTCGAAGCGGCGGAGCAGGATTACCTGAAATACATGGACCTCGCGCGCACCGGGGCGCGGCCACTGTCGCGGGACAAGGCGAATCCCGTGTTCATGGCAGTGGGCAACGAGAAGGAGTTCAGTCACGAAGGCTACATGGACTTCGTCGACAACCGCGTCAATGCGGGCACCGGCACGCTGCTGGGTCGCGCGGTGTTTCCCAATCCCGACCGGTTCCTGACGCCCGGCATGTTCGTGCGCGTGCGCCTCATCGGCACCAGCAAGTACAAGGGGCCGCTGATCAACGATCGCGCCATCGCCACCGATCAGGACCGGCGCTTCGTGCTGGTGGTCGGCGCTGGCGACAAGATCGAGTACCGCGCGGTCACCACCGGCCCGATGGTCGACGGTCTGCGCGTGGTGCGGGATGGCGTGAAACCCGGCGAACGCATCATCGTCAATGGCCTGCAGCGGGTGCGGCCCGGCATGACCATCAAGCCGCGCATCGTGCCGATGGACGCGCCAGAGGCGGCGCCAGCACCGTGAAGTTCGCGCATTTCTTCATCGACCGCCCCATCTTCGCGGGCGTGGTCTCGATCATCATCTTCCTGGCCGGCCTGATCTCACTGCAGCGCCTGCCGATCAGCGAATATCCGGAAGTCGCGCCACCGTCCGTGGTGGTGGCTGCCGCCTATCCCGGCGCCAGCCCCGCGGTGGTCGCGGAAACGGTCGCCGCGCCGCTGGAGCAGGCGATCAATGGCGTCGAAGACATGCTCTACATGTCTTCGCAGTCGTCCTCCTCCGGTTCGATGCAGCTCACCGTCACCTTCAAGAGTGGCACCGATGCAGACCAGGCGCAGGTGCGCGTGCAGAACCGCGTGGCGCAGGCCCTGACCAAGCTGCCCGAAGAGGTGCGCCGCATCGGCGTCACCACGGTCAAGAGCAACTCCGACATCACGCTGTTCGTGCAGCTGATCTCGCCGGACAAACGCTATGACCTGAAGTACCTGCGCAACTACGCCGAACTGCAGGTGCGCGACACGCTGGCGCGCATCCAGGGCATGGGCCAGGTCGAAGTCTTCGGCGGCGGCAGCTATGCCATGCGCCTGTGGCTGGATCCGCAGAAGATCGCGGCCCGCAACATGACGGCGGGCGATGTGGTCGCTGCAGTGCGCGAGCAGAACGTGCAGGTGGCTGCCGGTGTGGTTGGCGCCGAGCCGATGCCGAAGGCAGTCGACCAGCAACTGCTGGTCAATGCCTACGGGCGCCTGGCGTCCGAGGAGGAATTCGGCGAGATCGTCATCAAGACCGGGGAGCAGGGCGAGGTGACGCGCCTCAAGGATGTGGCCCGCATCGAGCTCGGGTCCGCTGACTACGGGATCATCGGCTATCTCGACAAGAGTCCGGCCGTGGCGCTGGGCATCTTCCAGGCGCCGGGGTCCAACGCGCTGCAGCTCTCCACCGATGTGAAGAGCGCGATGGACACCATGGCGCGCAACTTTCCCGAAGGTCTGGAATATCGTGTCGTCTACGATCCCACCAACTTCGTGCGGCATTCGATCAATGCCGTGGTGGAGACACTGGTCGAGGCGTTGATCCTGGTGGTGCTGGTGGTGGTGCTGTTCCTCCAGAGCTGGCGCGCGTCCATCATCCCGCTGGCCGCCGTGCCGGTGTCCATCGTCGGCACCTTCGCGGTGCTGAACCTGGCCGGATTCTCGATCAACACCCTGTCCCTGTTCGGGCTGGTGCTCGCCATCGGCATCGTCGTCGACGACGCCATCGTGGTGGTGGAGAACGTGGAGCGCAATATCGCCGCCGGCCTGTCGCCGCGCGATGCGACGTTCCGGGCGATGGACGAAGTCAGCGGCCCGATCATTGCCATCGCGCTGGTGCTCACGGCCGTGTTCATTCCGATCGCGTTCCTTGGCGGACTCACCGGTGAGTTCTATCGCCAGTTCGCCGTCACGATTGCAATCTCCACGCTCATTTCCGCTTTCAATTCACTGACACTTTCGCCCGCGCTCGCCGCGGCGCTGCTGCGGCCGCATGATGCCAAGCCTGATTTCGCGACGCGCGTCATCGATCGCGGCGCGGGCTGGGTCTTCCGGCCCTTCAACCGCTTCTTCAACAATGCGTCCGAGCGCTACGGCCGTGGCGTGGCCTGGCTGCTGCGCAAGACCGGCATTGCGCTGCTCGTCTATCTGGTGATCCTGGGCGTCGGTGGCCTGGGTTTCCTGAGGGTGCCAGACGGTTTCGTGCCGGTGCAGGACAAAGACTATGTCATCGCCTTCGCGCAGCTGCCCGACGCCTCGTCGCTGAGCCGCACCGAGGACGTGATCCGTCGCATGAGCGACATCGTCGGCGCCGAGCCAGGCGTCGAGTCGGTGATCGCGTTCTCGGGCATGAACGTGACCTCCGGATTCGGCGTGGCCTCCAACAGCGGCGTCATCTTTGCCACGCTCGACCCGCAGGCAAAGCGCGGCAAGGGGCAGTCCGCCGGCGAAATCCAGCAGAAGCTGCAGGGCAAGCTGCTCGGCATCGAGGACGCCTATGTCGGTGTCGTGCTGCCGCCGCCAGTCATGGGCATGGGCACGCTGGGCGGCTTCAAGATGCAGATCGAGGACCGCAGTTCGCTGGGCTATCAAGGCCTCAATCGCGTGCTGCAGGATTTCCTTGCTGCCGCGAACCAGACGCCAGGCGTCGTCGGTGTCTATTCAGGCTATCTGGTCAACGTGCCACAGATCTATGCCGACATCGATCGGGTGAAGGCCAAGCGTAACAACGTGCCGCTGGCCAATGTGTTCGATGCGCTGCAGACCTACCTGGGCTCGCTGTATGTGAACGACCTGAACCTGTTCGGTCGTAGCTATCAGGTGGTGGCGCAGGCCGACGCGCCGTTTCGCGCGCGCAAGGAACAGATCCTCGATCTGAAGACCCGCAACGCGAAGGGCGACATGGTGCCGCTGGGGTCGGTGATGACTGTGCGTGACAGCGTGGGTCCCGACAGCGTGACGCATTACAACGGCTATCTCGCCGCGGACATCAACGGCCAGGCTGCACCCGGAACCAGTTCTTCCGCGGCGCTCGATGCGCTGGCGAAAGTGGCGCGCGAACGGCTGCCAGCCGGCGTCGAATTCGAATGGACCGACCTGAGCTACCAGGAAGTCCTGTCACGCGGCAGCTCCACGCTGATCTTCCCGCTGTGCGTGCTGCTGGCCTTCCTGGTCCTCGCCGCGCAGTACGAGAGCTGGACGCTGCCGCTGGCGGTGATCCTGATCGTGCCGATGTGCATCGTCTCCGCCATCGTGGGGCTGTGGCTGACGGGCGGTGACAACAACATCTTCACCAAGGTGGGCTTCATCGTGCTGGTCGGGCTGGCGTGCAAGAACGCCATCCTCATCGTCGAATTCGCCGTGCACCTCGAGGAGCATGGTCGCAAGCCACTGGAAGCGGCCATCGAGTCCTGCCGCCTGCGGTTGCGCCCGATCATCATGACTTCGCTGGCCTTCATCATGGGCGTGGTGCCGTTGATCTTCTCGTCGGGCGCAGGCTTCGAGATGCGCCACGCCATGGGCGTGGCGGTGTTCTCCGGCATGCTGGGCGTGACCTTCTTCGGCCTGTTCCTGACGCCGGTGTTCTATGTGGTGATTCGCGGGCTGGTGCTGCGCGGCAAAGAGGAGCGCATTGCCAATGTCTGATCGCAACTCCCGCATGCTGCGCGCGGCCGCCATGACGGTGGCTGCAGCGATGGCAGGCTGCGCAGTGGGTCCTGACTACAAGGAACCC
>JBDSGY010000377.1:0-3910 GCA_039918755.1 Steroidobacteraceae bacterium | reverse complement strand
CGCCCTTGTCGCCGCCCGCAGAAACCGTGATCGCGTTCTGTGCGGCATTGGCCAGCACATCAGCCTTGGCTTTGAAGTCCGCCTGGCTCGCCCAGATGCCATCCAGCGCATCGGTCTTCGTGTCCTTGAACTGGCGCGTATCCACGGCAAATTGCCCCGGAATCTTTCCCGCCAGTTCCTTCAGGTGCGCGGCGTTCGTGGCGATGACGGCCGGGTCGATTTCGCGCTGCCGTTTGAGCATCGCGCCAATGGGTTCCATGGTCTTCTTCATGTCCTCGAACAGCTTCTGGCGCGACTCGATGACGGCTTTCGCCTCCGCAGCCGACTTCGCAGGAGTGCCCGCATTCTGTGCAATGCCAATGGCGGACACCGCCGCCACTGCAACTGCCAAACCCAATTTGTTCATGAATTTCATTTTCGTTCCTCGAAAGTGGGGAAACTACCCCTGAACCAACGGACAACCCGGTCAATATCTTAGTTGCAGCGAGTGTGCGGCGCGCATGCTGAATAGGTCATGAATCGGCCGTCCCGGCTACTTCGCAGGTAGGAAGGGGATTACAAACGGGGCAAATGCTCGGGACAGTCTTTTCCAGGTCGCATCGTGCTGTTCACCGGCCTGCTGGGTGGGACCATTGCCAGTCATCTGCGTGCCGGCAGCCCGCTGGGCAGTCACACCCTGTTCGGCCTGTACGTGGGGGTCTTTATCTGGATAGCCTTGTATCTGCGGGACCCTGCGTTCCGCCTGTATGTGAACAGCGCGCTTTTCAAGCGAACATGAAGAAAAGGAGTGCGGACTTGAAGAAGAGCAGAGTTCCGGAGATCGACATCGGCCTCAAGGCGGGCGATCGCAAGAAGATCGTGGCGGGCCTCTCGGCATTGCTGGCGGACAGCTATTCGCTGTACCTGATGACGCACAATTTCCACTGGAATGTCACCGGCCCGCAGTTCAACAGCCTGCATCTGATGTTCATGACGCAGTACACGGAACAATGGACCGCGCTCGATCTGATTGCCGAGCGCATCCGCGCGTTGGGGTACCCCGCGCCGGGCACTTACAAACAGTTCGCCAAACTCACTTCCATCCAGGACGTGGAGGACGTGCCGTCCGCTGACGACATGGTCCGTCATCTGGTTGCCGCGCAGGAGGCTACGGCGCGCACCGCGCGCAAGCTGTTCCCCGTGGTGAAGGAAGCCAATGACCAGCCCACCGCCGATCTGCTCACGCAGCGGCTGGAAGTCCACGAGAAAACAGCCTGGATGCTGCGCAGCACGCTCCAGGAATAGGCCGGGTGCGTCAGAGAATCGTGTAGACGAAGCTCACGGAAACCATCCCCAGCTTCTCGTCGCCGAACAGCTTGAACTGCTCGTATTCAGCCCGTGCACCCAGGCTGCCAAAGTGCGCCTGCACGCCCGCGCCCCAGGCGAATTCCGTCTTTTCACTGTTGAAGGTGAAGGTTGGTTGGCCCGGCGTGTTCAGCTTGCCATCCACGCGCGCCAGTCCGGCCTTGCCGAACAGGTCGATCAGCGGGAAATCCAGGAAGCCGACCGCATACGCCGCGGTGGTCTTTGCCTGCACGCGGGAAGTGGATGGGCAGTTCGCGCCGACGACTGCCGCGCAGGCAATGCCGGACGGCAGGCTCGCATTGCCGTGGTCGGCGTAGTTGAGTTCAACGCCAAAGCTGTCCAGCAACCGCACGCCGCCGATCAGTTTGTAGCCGGTATCGCGGTTCTTGAGCGCCGATTCCAGGTTGTAGTCCGAGCGACCGGCACCGACACCGATATAAAAACCATTGTCGGCAGCCTGCGCCGCCGTGCCCAGGCAGCAGCCGGCAATCACTGCGAGTCTTGCAATCATGATTCACTCCTTTGGACGATGTGCCGGTTTAGCAACTGGCTGATCGTAGCGTTGCCACAGTGAACCGCCACCCGTCGTCAGATGTCTACACCTCAGGATCTGCATGGGTTGCGGTAAGGTATCGGCCAGTCGCCCGCGAGCGGGCCAGAAAAAGGAAAGGGGTTTATGCGAATTCTCAAATTGCTGGCCACTGCGTTGCTGGTGGGTTCCATCGCGCCGGCAATGGCTGCCGCGCCAGTGGAAGGCAAGGATTATGTCCGCCTGACGACGCCGCCCGCGGCGGTGGCACAGCAGAAGGTGGTGGTGACGGAGTTCTTCTCCTACCAGTGCCCGCACTGCTATTCATTCGCGAAGCCGTTCGCGGCGTGGCAGCGCGCGCTGCCGGCCGATGTCATCGTGGAGCGGGTTCCAGTCGCATTCGGACGCCCTGCATGGGAGCCGTCTGCCCGCGCTTATCTCGCGCTATCGCAGATGAAGCTGCTGGCGAAGACAGACGACGCGCTGTTCGATGCGATCCACCGCCAGGGCATCCGTCTCGACACGGATGACTCGATGATCCGCTGGGCCGCCACGCAGGGAATCGACGGCAAGCTGTTCGAGGCGCAGTACCGCTCGTTTGGTGTTGCGACGCAGATGAAGAGCGCTGATCTGAAATCGCGCACGTACCAGATTCCGAGCATTCCCGCGGTCGTGGTCGACGGGCGCTATCTGGTGGCCATCGTGGATAACGGTGGCTTCAAGAGCCAGCTCGCGGTGGTGGACGAGCTCATCAACCGCGCCAGGAAAGAGAAGCCCCGCACACCGTAGGCCGTGCGTGCGGCGCTGGTCAGCGCTTGTTGCGGCGCTTGACCTTCGGTTCTTCTGCAGGCGCTGCGGGGCGGGTGAAGTCCACCGAGAAGGTGTCGCCGTCGAATTCCACTACGCGGCCTTCCAGGTCGCTGCGCACGTGAATGATGCGTTTCGCAAGACCCTTCGGCGCGGTGATCACCACCGGATGCACATTGCTGCCTGCATCGAACGCGGTATGCAGCTGCGTGCGCAGTTCGGTGATCCGTGCCTTGGCACCCGGCAGCTCCGACAGGCGCCGGCTGTAACGCAGGATGCCGATGCCCGGTCTGCTGAAGTGCAGCGACTCGCAGCTCAGCACCAGGCTGCCGTCCTTGGACAGCGCCGAGAGGCTGCGCTGCTTGTTGGTGGCCTGGGCGCCGTAACGCGCGAAAGCCACTTCCAGACTGAGATTTTCCACAGGCGCCGCCGATCAATAACGACGTGAGCCGCCGCCACCGCCAGCGCCGCCCGAGCGCTCACGCTCCAGGGCTTCGTTGACCTTCATGGCGCGGCCACCGAAGTCGGTGCCGTTGAGGCTTTGAATGGCACGGGCGGCATCGGTCTGCGACATTTCGACGAAGCCGAAACCACGTGGACGGCCGGTGTCACGATCCGTGATGAGCGCGACGGTCTCTACGGTGCCCTGGGCCGCGAACAGCTCGCGCACCGAGTCTTCCGTGGCCGTAAAAGGGAGGTTGCCAACAAAGAGCTTGGTCATGGGAAGTACCCGCAAAACTCGAGGAGTGAAGAATCGACAGCCTGTTGCTGCCAAGAAGATTCGCCGGCGCTTCAGACTTGACCGACTAAGAGCTCACGGAGAGCCCCGGGGAAGACAACCAGAAAGGGTCGCGAGCGAGGGGAGTGTAGCGTAGATACGCTGCCCCCATTTGGCTCATTCGGGAAAAACCGCTATTTTCCCGAGACTTCTGCTTCTGCAGCCGCTTCCACCGCGGCCTTCTTTTTCTTCTTGCGAGCAGGCGGCGGCGTGTCACTCTTGGTCAGGCTCATGATCTGGCAGCGCTGCTCATGGGGCACGACGATCTGGCTGAACCGGTCCAGCGAGCCGCCACTGCGGGTGTCAAAGCCAATGCCGGTGGCGAAGTCCAGGCCCATGCAGGGCGCCAGCAGCTGGGCGTAGTACCACTGCCTGCGCACGTCCTGGATCCACAGGCCATCGCGCCCGTCGGCTTGCCAGTCGCGGATGGAATTGCCGACGTCGACGAACGG
>JBDSGY010000376.1:0-2975 GCA_039918755.1 Steroidobacteraceae bacterium | reverse complement strand
GAGGCGGCGATCTTCGCCGGCGACCTGATGCGCATGTACACCCGCTATGCGGAAAACCGCGGCTGGCAGGTGGAGATCATCTCGGAAAGCTATGGCGAGCACGGCGGCTACAAGGAAGTGATCGCGCGCGTCGTGGGCCGCGGCGCCTTTTCGGTATTCAAGTTCGAATCCGGCACGCATCGCGTGCAGCGCGTGCCGGCTACTGAAGCGCAGGGCCGCATCCACACTTCCGCCTGCACCGTGGCGGTGCTGCCCGAGCTGGATGAGATCGACAGCATCGACATCAATCCGGCCGACCTGCGCGTCGACACCTTCCGCGCCTCCGGTGCCGGCGGCCAGCATGTGAACAAGACCGACTCGGCCATCCGCATCACGCATGTCCCGACGGGCGTGGTGGTGGAATGCCAGGACGAACGCTCGCAGCACAAGAACCGCTCACGCGCGATGGCGTTGCTGCGCGCGCGGCTGCTCGCCGCCGAACAGGAGAAGCAGGCTTCAGCGCAGGCGCATGCGCGCAAACTGCAGGTGGGCAGCGGTGATCGCTCCGAACGCATCCGCACCTACAATTTTCCGCAGGGACGGATCACGGATCACCGCATCAACCTCACTCTGTACAAGCTGGCCGATGTAATGAATGGCGCGCTGGATGAACTGATGACGGCGCTGCAGACCGAGTTCCAGGCCGAGGAGCTGGCGGCCACCGTAGGCGACTGATGCGGCCATGCTGCCCCGCCTACGCGTCACGGAACAACTTTCCCAGCAACTGGATTGCAGCCTGGATGCGCGCGGTGAACGGATAGCCACAGTTCAGCCGCAGGCAGTTGCGGTACTGCCCGGAGACGGAAAACAGCGGACCCGGCACATAGTCGGCGCCGCGGCGATTGGCTGCTTCATGCAGCGCCAGCGTATCAATGCCTTCGGCCAGCTCCACCCACAGCATGAAGCCGCCTTGCGGCCGCGACAGTCGCGTGCCTGCGGGAAAATATTCCTGCACACATTGCGACACGGCCGCAACCTGCGCACCAAAGCGCTGCTGCACCGTGCGCAGGTGACGGGAATAGCGGCCGTGCGCGAGATAGTCCGCCAGCATCTGCTGCTGCAGCACGGCGGTAGCGCCCGAGATTCGATGCTTCGCTGCGCGCAGGATATCCCGGTACCGTCCCGGCGCCACGAAGCCGATGCGCGCACCGGGCGCCAGCGCCTTGGAAAACGATGCGCACAGCAGCACGCGGCCATCACGATCAAACGCCTTGCAGGGCAACGGCCGCAGGCCGCTGAATGGCAGGTCCCCGTAGATGTCATCTTCGATCAGCACGATGTCCGCCGCACGGCACAGGCGCACCAGTTCGCGCTTGGCGGCGTCGGGCATCAACGACCCGGTGGGGTTCGAAAAATTCGGCGTCACCGCCACGGCGCGAACCTCGCGGCCGGCTCGACTTTCCAGCAGTTCGCGCAACGCGGCGACGGAAAGACCATCGCGCGGATGCGCCGGAATCTCGAGCACCTTCACCCCAAGGTGCTCGGCGATCTGCAGGAAACCGAAGTAGGTCGGTGATTCGACCGCGATGGTTTCGCCCGGTGCGACCACCGACTGCACCGCCACCGTCAGCGCCTCCATGCAGCCGTTGGTAATGATCAGTTCATCTGCATCCAGGGCCGCGCCGCAATCGGCATAGTGGCGCGTGATCTGCGCGCGCAATGAGGCGACGCCGCCCATGCGCAGCGGGTAGGTCACGAGCGACTCGGGGCTCTTGCGCGCCGCCTTCAACAGGCTCGCGCGCAGCGCGGCTTGTGGAAAGAGCGCGGGATCCGGCACGCCCTGCCCCAGCGGCGCCATCGCCGGACTCAGGCTGGCATCGGCCAGCCGCTTCATCATCGCCTGCACGCCGACAAGGCGCGCCCGACGCGGCAGCTCGACGGCTACCGGCTCGGGCAGCGGCGTGCGCCGCTGCGCCACGAAATAGCCCGACTTCGGCCGCGCCTGGATAAGCCCGCGCTCTTCCAGATGCCGCAACGTCGCCACTGCGGTAGTGATGCTCACGCCACGCTGGGTCGCCAATCGGCGTACGGATGGCAGACGCTGGTCAGGCTTCAGCCCTCCCGCCTCGATCACATCCGCCAGTTCAGTGGCCAGCGCCTGGTAAAGAGGAATTTCCCGGTCGTCCATTCGATAACTGTACTCTGTTGGTTTTCACATTTGTGTATCTGTACTTGCCATTTCCGTGCAGGCACTCTGCGGGCATGCCCCTGAACCTCACCATCGGCCCGCTGGCGTTGTTCGCGCTGGTCGCTTCGATCACGCCCGGACCGAACAACCTCCTGTTGATGCGCTCGGGCGCGCGTTTCGGCGTGCGCCGCTCGCTGTGGCACCTGTCCGGCGTCGAGGCCGGGTTTGTCGGCCTGATGGTGCTGTCGCATCTCGGGATCGGCGCCCTGCTGCTGGCGCTCCCACTCGCCTTCGTTGTGCTGCGCTGGGCCTGCTTCGCCTATCTGATCTGGCTGGCCATCGCGATCCTGCGCGATGCGCGCACCGAACCTGCGCGCACCGGTCGCCGCACGGACACCAGCGCCCGACCCATGAACTTCCTCGAAGGGCTGATGTTCCAGCTGATCAATCCGAAGGCGTGGATGATGGCCGTGACGGTCGCGAGCGCTTTTTACGGCAGTGCCGTGCCCAGCACCGCGGATGTAACGGTGGCGACCGCCATCAGCATCGTGATCGGCACGCCCTGCATGCTGATCTGGGCCGGCTGGGGCGCGGCCATCGATCGCGTGCTCACCCAGCCGCGCGCGCATCAGCTGTTCGGCTATTTCATGGCAGCGCTGGTGCTGGCGACAGCGTTGTGGATGTTGCGATAGCATTGCCGATGCAGAGCGCGATACTCGATGCAGAGCTCCACGCCGCGCCCCTTGGGCGGGCACTCCGCAGCCATTGGTCGCTGCGGCAGGACGGGATCTTCCTGAACCACGGTTCC
>JBDSGY010000375.1:0-4304 GCA_039918755.1 Steroidobacteraceae bacterium | reverse complement strand
GCCCTTGTTGGGCCCGGAAAACGCAAGATTCTGCGGCGGCTTCGGCATTGCGATGATGCCAAGCGGCTTGCCGTCGTCCGTTAACACCTGCACACCCAGCGTGGTGGCCACGTAAAGGCGGGCCTTATCATCCACGGCCAGACCATCGGCGCCGCTGCCTGGCGTGTCCCCATTGGCCGGCGGCGGCACGACAAGCCTGGCGAAGTCGCTGCGCTTCTTCACTTCACCATTGCGGCCCAGCTTGTACGCATAGATCCAGTCGCCGCTGGTGTTGGCGACATACAGGGTGCGCTCATCGGGGCTCAGCGCCACGCCATTGGGACGCGCGATGTCGGTCGCAATGCGTATGAGCTTGCCCTTCGCAGTCAGTTGATACAGCGCCGATGGGATGACTGGCGACGCGGTGGCGGTGAGCGGCACGGTGTCCGTGAAATAGATGTTGCCGCGCCTGTCCGCGACCAGATCGTTGGGCCGGTTGAACGGTGTGCCGTTGTAATTGCCTACCAGCACACGGGGCGCTACCCCCGGCTGGATGACGGCGATGGCCAGACTTACGTTGAGCGTCGCGACGATCTCGCCGCCCATGGTGCGCGTCAGTGCGTTCGCGCCCACGGGGGCTTCGAACCAGACTGAGACAGTGCCATCCGGCGCGATGCGGTGCACCTTGCCGGCCTGGTAGTTGGTGAACAGCAGGCCACCGTCCAGCTGGGGCAACGGTCCTTCAACTCCTTCGAAGCCATCTTTCACCAGCACGATGGGCGTGCCCCCACCGACCACGTCAGGGATCGCCGGCGTCACATCGGCCGCAGTGGCGCTCAAGGATGCCAGTGCGGCAAGCGCCAGTGGAACGAGGCGCGGGATGAAACCGGATTTCACTGGCGTGCTCCTTACTGCGGTCCCGTTGGCGGCATGAGGTAACCATGCTTCGTCATCTGCATCTCCGGCATCAGCTCGCAGGGCGCGCAGTCCGGCCAGTAATACGCAGGCAGGCGACCACTCACCGGATTGCGGTAGTTGAACCACATCGGCAGGATGCCTGGCCACTCAATCGTATCACCCGTGCCCCCGCGAAAGCCTTCCGCACGCTTGCCCATCTTTGTCAGCAGCAGATCCGGCGGCAGGCGTGTCACCAGCGGACTGGCAGCAGGGCGGGGCGCGTCGGCGGCGCGGGGTTTGACGCCGGACCAGCCGCCCTCCCAGCCTGCCTGCGTGAAGTACGGCTCATCGATCTCCAGCGCCCACAATCTCCAGATGCCACGCTCGATCACGGCCTGGTCGTTGGGATACATGCCCGAGAACAAGCCGGCGGGCGATGGGGCGCCTGCACGCGTCTTGCCGGTGCGCGGCTGGAACAGCCGGGTCCGCAGGTTCGTGGAGCGGCCGTCCGCGGCCACATTCACCACCAGCTGGATGCGCCAGTGATAGGAGATGCCGGCGCGCGCGGGCGCCCCATTGCCATACATGGCGGTTGCCGCGGCAGTGATGCGGTCCTTGCCGAAGTAGTAGCCGGCAAACGGCGAGTGCTTGTTGCCCTTGTCGGCAAAGATGCCGCCCATGTTCGGCCACTGGAAGTCGTCGATGTAATAGCCATATGCGGAGGACACATTCTCCGTGCCATCCCAGGCCAGCGAGCGAGCGAGACGGCGTCGCGCCTCGGTGAGCCGGGCCGCATCTGTGCCCGCAGTGGGAGCGGGCCTGCCCGCAGCAATGGCACCCGTCAGTGGGCGGCCCGCCAGCAGTTTGAATCCCCTCGTATCAGCTACCTTGCCAGTTGCAGAGCTGGCCGCAAGGAACGCCGGCACCGCATCGTTCGCAAACTTCAGCTTGCCGCCATCGCCCCAGCCTGTCGCGTATTCAGCATGCATCACCGGGAAGCGCCGCAGCTCCTTGAACTTCCATAGACCGCCTTCCTTCACGAAACGGTTGCGGAACACCGCGAATTCCCAATGCTGCGTGCCGCTGGTGGCGTCGCCGATCAGGCCAAGCTCGAGGCCGCGACTGTAAGCCTCACGACCGCCAGGCATCACCTTCACCAACGTGTCGAAGAGCGGATGGTCGTTGAGCTGGCCCTGCTGCAGTCCTGCTGTACCCATGCGCTCGATGTACTGCCGCACGCCACTGGGGCCCTTGAAGGTGCCGGCGCCGGTTTCCTCGACCATGGAGTCCGCTGCGAACAGGTCGACCACGTCGTCCCACATCTTGCGGTCGACGTAGTAACCGTAGGAATGCTGCAGATTTCGCAAGTCGTCTTCGTCGTTCAGGCGGTCGATCGTGGACGTCAATGCGGCGAGGGACGTCCTGCCGGCTGGCGCTGCGCCAACAGGTGGGGGCACAGGGACGCCTGATTCATCGAGCGTGAAGTGATACGGCACGAGCGGCAGGTCGGCGTTGCCGACATTCGACCAGCCCTTCTCGTAGTTGCCGGAATAGTGCGGATAGTAGTGCGCCACGGAAATCTTCCAGCGCTGGCCGTCCCGAACGTATTCATTCTCGTAGATGCCCCCTTCGATCAGCGTCTTGCCGACGCCATCACCGATCAGGGCCAGGCTCATCCAGCGCGACCGGGCCGACTGCCCGTCGACGGATAGATTGACCAGCGGCTCGTCGATGAGCTCCATGTACAGCGCCCCTGGCGCAAGTCCACGTTTGCCGCCCCCGCGGGCTTGCAACCAGGCTGCCACGGCCTTGCGTCCGGTCAATGTGTCGGCGCCACGGATGAATCGCACATCGGCGGTGAACACGCCGGCGGCTTCTTCCCACAGGCCGGACTGCAGGTATTGCGCGTAACTGCGCTGCAGATCCTTCACTTCGCGCAGCGATGTCAGTCGCTCGACGTCGCGGGCGAGGCTGTCGACATCGTTGGCTGCCTGCGCCCCGGAGGCAAGACCCAGGATGAGTGCCAGCAGCACACCGGCTGCACGGACCTGCTTGGACATGGTCGGAAGACCCCCGGGGGATTGCGAGTTGAACTAGGAGGTGTGTCGGTCGAAGGCAACGAGCGTCACGCAGGACAGCACCATCGGCAACGCGATCACATAGAACACCGAGCTGGGGCTCATGCTCGCGTCGAGCATCAGGCCCGCCACCATCGGGCTGGTGATGTTGCCGATGCGCCCGAAGGCGATTGCCGCACCGATGCCGGTAGAACGGATGCGCGTGGGATAGAACTGCACCGTTGGCGGATACAGCATGAAGAATGCGCCCGAGACGAATACGCCACACAGGGCGGCGGCGGCCATGTTCGCGGCGTAACCCATCGGCAGCACCAGTCCGATGACGAAGCAGCTGCCCACGGCGGCCACGATCGACACCAGCAGCACCCGTGTGTTGCGCCAGCGGCGGGCGAACAGCGGCAATATGAGGCCGCCCAGCATGGCGCCGGCCGAATAGATGCCCGTGGCATCGACGCCGACATCGGAAGGCTTGCCGGTGTGCGAGTAGGTCAGCGTCAGTGAATTGGTGAAGAAGCTCACTGCGAAACACACGCCGATGAAAGTTGCCCACAGCAGCGCAGTGCCCGTGGCGCGGCCTTCGGTGAACAGGTCGCGGAAGCGGTTGCGCGGGCCGCTCTTTTCCAGATAGCGCGGTGATTCCGGCAGCGACAGCATCAGCAGCACGGTGACCGCAGCACAGCCGCCTGCCACATAGAGCACGGGTGTCTGCCAGGGCCCAGCCATCATCGGCAATCGCACCAGCACTGCTGCCAGCAGGCCGCCGCCCGCCTGACCCAGGAATACCATCGCCACGACATTGCCGCGCACGCGCTCTGGCAATGATTCGGACACCAGCGCAACGGCCGCGGGAATCACGCCGCCGAAAGCAATGCCACTGATCAGGCGTGCCATGAGCAGCTGTGGGACATTGGTGCACAGCGTCGTGACGAAGGTCGCTGCGGTCATGAGCAGCATGGCGCAGATCAGCGCATTGCGTCGGCCGATGCGGTCGGCCAGCCAGCCAATGCCCAGGCCGCCGAGGATCAGACCCACCGGCCCCAGTGCCAGGATGATGCTGAAGGTGCCGGCGGTTACGTTCCATGCTTCACGGAAGCGCGGTGCCAGCACCGGGATCAGCGTGAGGTCGATGCCTTCGATGAGTGTGACCAGCGCGCACAGCGCCACGACGCGGATCTGGGCTGGCCCGATGGTGTCACTGCTCATCATTGTGGTATTCGACACGGTGGCGACGAAGTTATGCACGCGAAGATGCCGTGACTTGCCTCAGGCGGCACAGTCACTTGAGCAACTTGCCAAACTCGGCGTGGCACCGGAATCTGCATTCTGGACCTGCAACCGCCCCGGAGGACA
>JBDSGY010000374.1:0-6954 GCA_039918755.1 Steroidobacteraceae bacterium | reverse complement strand
GGCCACTGGCTGTACCTGGGAGAAATCGCTGCCATCCACATCGCGGACTGGGACAGCTACACCGCGCACAGCAACAGCCTTGGCATTCCGGTCACGGTGCCCGCGCCTGGCACGGGCGCGCTCGATCACGTGGCTTTCAATGGGCCGATGGGCGGATACGAGCCTTTTCGCGCGCGCCTCCAGCAGCGCGCACTCGCGTTTCATCCGCATGACTCTTTGGCGATCGGCCTGCGGCAGATCTTCCTTACCGATCCGAACGGCGTGAAGCTCGAGCTGAATTTCTGGGCGAATCGCTAGGTTTGCCGACCGACCAGCCAAGCCAGGCATCTTATTGACTTGAGTAATTACACGTGTAATCCTACGTTGAGATTACGGTTGTAATCGTACGGAGCACGGCGCATGGCGGAGCCAGTGGCCATTTCGGAGGCCGAAGCGCATGTGATGCAGGTGCTGTGGCAACACAGCCCGCGCGATGCCGATGAAGTCTTCACCGCCCTGCCCGACTGCGTCGACTGGCAGGTGGCCACCGTAAAGACCCTGTTGAATCGCCTGCTGAAGAAAGGCGCAGTGCGCGCGCAAAAGGTGGGACGCCGCTACTTTTACGCGCCCGTGCTGAAGCGAGACCAGTGGTTGCTGCAGGAAAGCACCACCTTGCTGCGGCGGCTGTTCGGCGGTCGGGTGGCGCCACTGGTGGCGCATCTGAACCAGCAGCGCCGGCTGTCCAGCGGTGACCTCCGTGATCTGCGAAAACTGCTGGGGGTGGGAACTCAGGTTCCCTGACGCCCCTGCTTCTCCATCAGCTCGTGCAGCACGGCGGCGACTTCAGGATGCTTCTCCGGGCCTGACGCGCCAGGCCGCGCGGCAGTGCCGGTGCGGCCTTCGGCGATATCCAGCGCCGAGGAACCGTTGCGGTCCTTGGCATTCAGATTCGCGCCACGCTCTGCCATGAACCGGATCAGGTCCTTGAGGTCGAGCCGGGCGGCTGCATGCAAGGCCGTCTGGCCGTTGTTGTTGGCCGCGTTGATGTTCGCACCGGCGTCCACCAGCAGCCTGGCCGTCTCGATGCACTGTTTTTCGTTGCGGAAGCGGCCACGGGTATCGGTGATCGCCCAGTTCATGCCGGCAACCGCGAGCAGCGGTGTCACGACCAGGCTGTTCGGCAGGTCCACCTTGGCGCCGTGCGCCAGCAGCAGCTTCGTCGCAGGCACATCGCACGCCTTGGCAGCCCGCAGCAGCGGGGTCGACCCGACAGTCAGCAGCGCGTCGCCGCCGCGATCGGGCCCGAGCAGCCGGTACGGCGGGAACAGCTTCAGCTGCATGTCGACATTGGCGCCACGATCGAGCAGCAGCTTCGCGATTTCCAGCGGCGTGGCCACATCCGCGGACGGCCGGTCGGGCCGGCCGCCACGCGGCACGGTGCTGTAGTCGATCGCGGAGTACAGCGGCGCGCGACCCCATTCGTCCCAGCGATTCACATCGGCGCCGCCCTCGATCAGCACCTTGGCGGTGTCAAACCGCGCATTGATGATCGCCATCACCAGCGGCGTGATGTTGTCGGGGTTGGCGAGGTTCACATCGGCGCCGCCCTTCACGAGCTCCTGCGCACAGGCCGCGCAGCCCTCGCGGGCAGCCAGCAGCAACGCCGTGAAGCCGCCGGGTGGGCGATTCTGCCGTCGTGGCTCCGCGGTAGTGCCGCGCTCCCATTCACGCAGCGACGAGACGATGTCCGGCTTGGCGCCAGACTTCAGCAACAGCCGCACCATCTCGGGATTGCCCTGTGCCGCCGCCCACATCAGCGCGGTTTGTCCACGCCAGGATTCGACGGCATTGACCTTGGCGCGGGCCTTGATCAGCACCTTGGCGGCGTCCACCTTGCCAGTGCGCGCCACCGTCATCAGCGCCGTCTCGCCCTCGTCATTGGCCGACTCGACATCGGCACCGGCCTTCAGCAGCGCCTCCAGCACCGCCGCGTCACCGCGGATCGCCGCTTCCTGCATCGGCGTGGAACCGTAGTCGTTGCGGGCGTTCGCGTCCGCGCCGGCCTTCAGCAGGCGTTTGACGAGCTGCAGCTGGCCATGATGGGCCGCCCAGTGCAGCGCGGTCGTGCCGTCGGAGGACTTCGCCGCCCGCACGTCGGCACCCCCGTCAACCAGCTTCAGCGCGACGGGGGCATCGTCGCTGCGGACAGCGTCGAGCAACGTGTCTGCCTGCGCGAAGGCCGGCAGCAGCGACAACAACAGTGCGAAACGCAATTTCACGGCGTCAGACTTCCGTGAACTTCATCGTGCTGTCACCGAGGGTTTCCATCGGCACGCCGATGCGGTCGAGGATGGTCAGGTGCATGTTGGCGATGGGAGTCTTGTCCGGGTAGCGCAGGTGGCGATTGCCCTTGAGCTTGCCGGCCCCGCCGCCAACGATGGCCATCGGCAGCGGGAAGTGGTTGTGCGCGTTGCTGTCGCTCATGTTGCTGCCAAACACGAGGATGGAATTGTCGAGCATGTTGCCCTCGCCGTCCGGCAGCGACTTGAGCTTGGCGGCAAACTTCGCGAACTCACCCGTGTTGAATGCCTGCACCTTGGCAAGGTTGGCAAGCTTGGCGGCATTGTTCGCATGGTGCGACAGCGGGTGGAAGGCGTCTGGGATGCCGATGAAATTGTAGGGCTGGTTGCTCACTTCGGCGGCCATCATGAAGCTCACCACGCGGGTGAGATTCGCCTGATAGGCCAGCGCCACCAGGTCGAACATGATGCGCATGTGCTCGTCGAAGCGCGACGGAATGCCCGCCGGCGCATCCGGCAGCTGCACCTTGGAAAGATCGCGCCCCTCCAGCTGCTGCACCCGACGCTCCAGCTCGCGCACGGTGGTCAGGTAATCGTCGAGCGCCGCCTGGTCACGCAACCCTAGGCTCCTGCGCAGATCGCCGGCTTCGCGCGACACGAGGTCGAGGATGCTGCGGCTCTCGCGCCCCAGCTGCACGCGCTCGTCGGCGGTATCGCCAGCCCCGAACAGCTGCTGGAACAGCTTGCGCGGATTGTGCTCCATGGGCAGCGGCGTGGCCGGATCGCGGAACGAAATGGTCTTGCCGTAGCTGCAGCCGTAATTGCGGTCGCACGAGCCTTCGCCACCCCGCTCTTCCGTGCCCACTTCCAGGGACGGCAGCGGCGTGTCCTGGCCTATGTGCTTGGCCGCAATCTGGTCCACGGTGATGCCGCCATAGGGATCATGGCTGATGCGCGGCGGCACGCAGGACAGCCAGGTGCCCGGCGTGATCGCATGCACCGGCGCCGCGATGGCCGACTTGTTCTCCATGCCGCTGATGACGGTGAGCTGGTTCTGGAAGGGCTTCAGCGGCGCAATGATCTGCGGCAGGTCAAAGTCCGGGCCTTCCTTCTGCGGCGTCCACTGGTTCATCACCGCGCCATGCGGGAAATACACGAAGGCCATGCGCACCTTGCGCGCGGCCGCCGTCTGCGCCAGCGCCGTCGATGCCGGGATCATGGCGTCGAGCAGCGGCAATGCCACCGAGTAGCCAGCGCCTTTCAGCATTGCGCGGCGCGTCAGGTGTTTCTTGGTGATGAACATGATCTTTACCTCGCGCTGGCCGTAACGGCCGCCGCTTTTTCCACCGGCAACTTGTCGTATTGAAATGCCGGACTTGCAACGATTCCCAGCACCAGCGCCGAGAACCGATAGTCCTGTGCGCCCGCGTCGCGCACGAGTTTGCGCAGCAACGGCATGTCGTAATACTGCACAGACCGCCCAAGCGCATACACCAGCAGATTCTCTGTCAGGGTATGTACGAAGAAATCGGGACGGCTGACCAGATAATCGCGCAGGGCGGCCACGCCGTTGACTGCAGTGCCATCGGCAAGCTTGCCGCTGGAATCGATGCGCTGGCCGGCGTCGATGTCCTTCATGCGCCACTGCCCCACCGCGTTGTAGTTCTCCAGCGCACTGCCCACCGGGTCGATGACGTCATGACAGGCGGCGCAGCTCTTGGTGGCACGATGGTGCTCGAGTCGCGCACGCACCGTCAGCTGCTCGCCTCCTTCCTGACTTTCCGGGAACTGCTCGACGCCCGGCGGCGGCGCAGAAGGCGGCGTACCCATCAGGTGCTCCAGCACCCAGGCGCCGCGCACCACCGGCGAGGTGCGGTTGGCGTACGAGGTCGCCATCAGGATCGCGCCCTTGCCGAGCAGACCGCGGCGGTAGTCCTGCGGCAATGTCACCTTGCGGTACTCGCCGCCCCGCACACCGGCAATGCCGTAGTGGATGGCCAGCCGCTCATTGAGGAAGGTCCAGTCGGCGGTCAGCAGGTCGTTGACGTTGCGATCAGCGCCCAGCACGCTCCACGCGAACTGTTCAAGCTCTTCCTTGAAAGCTGGTATCAGGTCGGCCGTGAAGTCCGGGAACAGCAGCGTGTCCGTATTCACCAGGTCCAGTCCGTCCACATTCAACCAGCGGTCGGTGAACTCGCGGACCATCGTGCGCGAGCGTGGGTCGCGCAGCATCCTGCGCACTTCGCTCTCCAGCACTGCCGGGTCTTTCAGCTTGCCAGCAGCAGCAGCGTCGATAAGCTGGTCGTCCGGCGGCGCGCTCCACAGGAAGAACGACAGGCGCGACGCAAGATCCAGATCCTGGATGCGATACATCTCGCCGGGCTTCGTGCCGGCTGGCGGCGTGTGTGCGCGGTACAGGAAGCGGGGACTAGACAGAACGGCCAGCACGCCCTTCTGGATGCCATCGTCGAAGGTGCCCGCCTTGCGTCCTTCGGCATAGAAGGCCATCGCACCGGCGATGTCGGCGTCATTCACCGGACGCCGGAATGCACCCTTGGCAAGCGTTGCGATGATCTGCTTCGCACAGGCAGGCTCTTCTGCTTCGCTGACAGGGCGGCAAACGAACAGCTTGCGACGGCTCGGCGTGTCGCTGACGCCGCCCTTGCTGAATGGCCCCTTGATCTCGACATTCGCAATGCGCGGGCCGTCGGAGTAGGCGGCGCCACTCTGGATCTGCGTCATGCCGAGGACCGGATTGAATGCATTGAACACATCTATGTGCTCGGCAGCGGTCTTCTGCTTGAACGTGACACCGATGCGGTGCGTGCCCGCCTTTGCCTTGAAGCGGATATTGCGGAACCGGCCATCGATCTCGCCGACGCCCATGGCCTGCTTCACATCGATGGCGCGCAGATCGTCGTCACCGCCCAATGGCGCCTGGAACACACGGTCACCATCGACGGTGACGATCAATGTGTATGCATCGGCCACTCCCCAGACGTAGCCGCCTCCGACCAGACCGCTGATGGTGGTCTCGTATTCACCATCAACCGGGAAGTAATGGTCGATGTACAGACCGCCACGCGTGCCCAATGGCAGGCCGTCGTGGTTCAGGTATTGCTGTGCGGCCAGCGTGCCGGGGTAGACGCGGCCCGTGAGTCGTGCGCGCGGGTTGCCCACTGCCTCCATGCTCACCTGCCGGGCTGCAGCCAGGTACTGCTCCAGGAAGGACGGCGTGATCTTCAGCACCTCGGCCACGTTGTCGAAGCCGCTGCTGAGGTCATCACGCGGCAGCAGCGATTCGGCGTCGACATCGAGGTCGAGGAGCGAGTGAATCGCGTTGCGGTACTCACGCCGGTTCAGGCGGTGCAGCACCACCGAACCGGGGTTCACATTGTCCGCCGCCACCCGATCCATGGCGGATTCCATCGAATGCATGAAGGCACTGCGATCGGCCGCCGACGGCTGCGGATCACTGGAAGGCGGCATCAGCGCGCCGCGCAGCTTGCGCACCGCTTCTTCCCAGACCTCGGCATCGGTGGCGAGGTTGGCCCGGTCAAGCACCTCCAGCGCAACACCGCCGGCCCAGTCGGTGGAGTTGTGGCAGTTGCTGCAGTACTTGTCGACGAAGGCCCAGTCCTTGTCGGCCATTGCCACGTGCCCGGACGGCGCGTCCGCGGCGCCCGCTACCAGGGAAGCTCCCAGCAGCAACGCCGCCATGCTGCCCATGAGATTGCGGCGAATCACTGTGCCGCCTTTGGCGGTGCGGCCGGCCGGGGAGCGGCCGCCGGTGGCGGTGCCGCAGCCAGCCCACCCATCGGATTGGCCTGGTACCAGGCCGAGTCATAGGACAGCTTCAGGAACTGCGCTGGATCGCCGAAGTGCGCATCGAAATCGCGCGTCGGCTGGCTGGCAACGAATTCCTTGAACGTGCCGCCCTTGCGGTAGTTGTCACTCATGCGGGTCAATACCAATGTATTCATCTCCAGCTGCTGCTGCAGGACTGGCAGGGGCGACACTGCGCCGGTGCCGGGAACGAGCCGCGTCTGCCCGTCGCACAGCGACCCGATGGTGCGCAGTGCAGCGACAAAGCCGCCGAGGTAGCCATTGCTGGCCGTATCGACCACGGGGTAGCGCCCGGGTGACAGCAGGTCGCCCATGACGATCACATTTTCTTCCGGGAAACGCACATAGATATCGCCATCGGTATGCGCCGGATCCACCCGTGCGTACTGCACCTTGGTGCCAGCGAAATCCAGCGCCTGCACATTGTAGACAAAGGTGCGATTGGGCAGCGCTGCAGCCGGCTGCGGCGGGTAAACCGTCTTTTCCCAGCGCGAGTTGACGGTGGTGGAAAGCCACAGCCTGGTGTTCTCGTGGGCGATGACATCGGCGCCCTGCTTGCGCGCCGTGGCGTTGAAGCCGGACTGGGCAGGATGCCAGTGCGTGTTGAACACGGCGCGCAGTTTCTGGCCGGGATAGCTCCTGGACAACAGCGCCTGCAGGGCCCTTGCGTCGACCGCCGCGCCACCGTCGACCAGCAAGAGCTCGTTGTTGGCGCTGGCCACAACGATATTGGCCGCGCCGCCCAGAACCTGCGACAGCCGGCCGGCCAGCGGCACCAAAGTCAGGGGCGCAGACGCAAAGGCGCGGGCCGCGTAAGTCGAGGCACAGC
>JBDSGY010000373.1:0-2930 GCA_039918755.1 Steroidobacteraceae bacterium | reverse complement strand
TCGAGGCCGCTGAAGGACTATTGCCCAACGGTGCCGCGGCATTCAGCAACGCGCTGCTCGCCGGTGCGAAGACCACTGCGGACAATGCCTTCAAGGTGCCGCTGGTGGAACGCACGGTTGCCGCCGTGCTGCAGCAGGCGCGGGGGCAGCGATGAAATTCGAAGCGCCCGCCGGACCCAATGTCATCGACCGGCTGACGGTGGTAGGCAAAGGCATCAACCGCATCGACGGTCCGCTGAAGACCACGGGCTCGGCCCCTTACGCGTATGAACGCCATGATGTCGCGCCCAACGCGGCCTATGGTTACGTGCTCGGCGCCGGCATCCCCAAGGGCCGCATTGAATCGATGGCGCTGGTCGAGGCGCGCAATTCGCCCGGCGTGCTCGGCATTGTCACGGCTGCGAGCGCAGGCAAGCTGCATCGGGCGGAGCGCAACACCGCCCCGCTGCTCGGCGGGCCGGACATCGCCCACTATCACCAGGCGATCGCGCTGGTCATCGCGGAGACGTTCGAACAGGCGCGCGCCGCCGCGAAACTCATCCGCGTCACTTACGCGCGCTCACCGGGCGCGTTCGATCTCGCCGCGGCCAGGCAATCGGCGACCCCACCGGAGAAGATCAACGGCGGTCCGGCCGACAGCCAGGTGGGTGACTTCGAAGCCGCCTTTGCCACCGCGCCCGTCAAGCTCGACGCGACTTACACCACCCCCGACCAGTCGCACTCGATGATGGAGCCGCATGCCTCTATCGCCGCCTGGAACGGCCCCAAGCTCACGTTGTGGACTTCCAACCAGATGATGGACTGGTGCGTCACCGATCTCGCCGAAACGCTGGGCATCGCCAAGGAGCACGTGCATGCGCTCTCGCCGTATGTAGGAGGCGGCTTCGGTGGCAAATTGTTCGTGCGCAGCGATGCACTGCTGGCGGCATTGGGAGCACGCGTTGTCAAGCGGCCAGTGAAGGTCACGCTGCAGCGCGCGCTGATGATGAACAACACCACGCATCGCCCTGCAACCATCCAGCGCCTGCGCCTGGGTGTTACGCCTGATGGCAAGCTCACCGCCATTGGACATGAGAGCTGGTCCGGGGACTTGCCCGACGGCAAACCCGACGGCGCGGTGAGCCAGACACGCCAGTTGTATGCCGGTCCGCACCGCATGACCACCACGCGGCTCGCCGTGCTCGATCTGCCGGAAGGTAATGCCATGCGCGCGCCTGGCGAGGCCACCGGCATGATGGCGCTGGAGATCGCGATGGATGAACTGGCGGAGAAGCTCGCGCTCGACCCGGTCGAGCTGCGCATCCGCAACGATACACAGGTGGTGCCCGACAACCCGCCCGAGCCGAAGAAGGAAGGCGAACAGAAGAAAAGCACCGAAGACGCCGCAGTCCCCGCCGCGTCGCCCATGCCCTTTTCGCAGCGGTCCCTGGCGCAATGCCTGCGCACGGGCGCGGAGCGCTTTGGCTGGTCGCATCGCAATGCGCGGCCTGCACAGGTGCGCGACGGCCGGTGGCTGATCGGCATGGGCATGGCGGCCGCGTACCGCGGCAACCAGCTGACGGAATCCGCCGCCCGTGTACGCCTGGAAAAAGACGGCTATGTGACGGTCGAAACGGACATGACTGACATCGGCACCGGCAGCTACACCATCATCGCGCAGACCGCCGCCGAGATGCTCGGCGTGAGCATCGACAAGGTGAAGGTGCGGCTCGGCGACTCAGCCTTTCCGGTATCCGCAGGGTCCGGCGGCCAGTGGGGTGGCAACTGTTCCACGGCGGGCGTGTTTGCCGCCTGCACCAAGTTGCGTGAAGCGATCGCGCAGAAGCTCGGCTTCGATGCCGCCACTGCCGAGTTCACGGGTGGACAGATCCGCGGCGGTGCCCGCGCCATCGATATTGCAAAAGCCGCCGAAGTGCAGCCCCTGGTTGCGGAAGACTCCATCGACTTCGGGGACACCAGCAAGAAGGCGCACCAGTCGACGTTCGGCGCGCACTTCGTCGAGGTAGCGGTGGATGCCGCCACTGGCGAGATCCGTGTGCGGCGCATGCTCGCCGTGTGCGCTTCCGGCCGAATTCTCAATCCCAAGACCGCGCGCAGCCAGGTGATCGGCGCCATGACCATGGGCGTGGGCGCCGCGCTGATGGAAGAGCTGGTCGTCGACAAGCGGCGCGGCTTCTTCGTCAATCATGACCTGGCCGGCTATGAAGTGCCTGTCCATGCAGACATTCCGCATCAGGATGTGATCTTCCTGGACGAAGTGGACGCGATGGCTTCGCCGATGAAGGCCAAGGGCGTGGCAGAACTGGGCATCTGCGGCGTGGCAGCTGCGGTGGCGAACGCGGTCTACAACGCCACCGGGATACGGGTCCGCGACTATCCGGTAACGCTGGACAAGCTGATCGCCAAACTGCCTGCACCTGACGCCCAGCGGGCGACCTGAACCCACCTTCAAATCCGGCGTCCTACGCCGGCGTGCGGCGGGCGCCTACACCCCCGTACTTCGTGGGCGGTTAGCTTCTGCCCATGCTGCTAAAACGCCTAGAAGTCGAAGACCCCGGCCTGCCCGATGCTTACGAGCAGGCCTTTGTCAAAACCGTGCAGCGGCTACGCGGTGTGGTAGGCGTCGCCACCATCCCCCAGCTGCTTGAATCGCTGCGCACTTATGAGCAGTACAGCAACGAGTTCGTGAAAGCGCTGAAGCGCGGCGCGTCGGTCGAGGCCGCGTGGCGCTGCGGCACGGTCCCCGAGCAGGCTGCCATCGAGCATGCGTTCGTGTTCGTGCGCTTTCATTCCGTGCTGCCGCCCGACTCGGAGCAGGTGAAGGCCCTTAACGAGTGGCTCGGGACCGGACAGCCCCTGCTGTAAAGCCGGACTTGCGCTAGATCGGTGCTTCCCGCACATCTGCCAGCAGTCGCACACCCTGCGCCTGC
>JBDSGY010000372.1:0-4978 GCA_039918755.1 Steroidobacteraceae bacterium | reverse complement strand
CCAGGGCGGGTATTGCAGGCCCCGTGCACTGGAAGACCACAGGTGGTTCCACCGGAGATCCGTTCCGCTTCGAATACAGCGAAGAGGCCTATGCCCGTCGCACGGCGGTGATGTGGCGCGGCTATCGGTGGTGCGGCTCGGATCTTGGCCGCCGCACGGCATATGTCTGGGGCGCGGGGGGTGCGCTGCCGGGAATGGCTGGATTCAAGGAACGACTCTATACGCGGGCGTTCAATCGCCTGGTGCTGAACAGCTTCCACATGTCCGAGTCCAACCTTCCTGATTACGCGCGGGCGCTCAATGACTTCGCCCCCAAAGTGGTGGTGGGCTATGTGGCTCCGCTGCGCATGCTGGGCCGCTGGGCGCTCGACAACGCCGTTTCGCTGCACCGACCAAGGACCGTGTTGACAGGTGCCGAGGCATTGCTGCAACCGGATCGCGAACTGATCTCGAAGGCGTTCGGCGCGCCGGTGCACAACACCTACGGCTGCCGGGAAGTCATGTTGCTGGCCTGTGAATGCGAGGAACGGCGCGGGTTGCACATCAGCGCCGATCACCTGCTGCTGGAGTCCGTGGATGCGGCAGGCCGCCAGGTGCGCAACGGCAGTGGGGCGATCTGCGTCACCGATTTCCACAACTTCGCGATGCCGTTCGTCCGCTACCTGAATGGCGACCAGACCACGCTGTCAACGCGGACCTGTGCCTGCGGGCGCGGGCTGCCGCTGCTCGAGTCGGTGGATGGCAGGATCCTCGATGTGATCCTCGGCGCCGATGGCAGCATTGTGCCGGGTGAATACCTGGTGTTTGTGATGCTGCGCTTTCCACAGGTTACCCGGTGGCAGGTGGTGCAGCACACCATCCAATCCCTGGATGTCCTCATCGTCGCGCCGCAACCCCTCAGCGACGCGCAAAAGGACGACATCGTCACCAGCATTTCCGCGAGGACCGGGCCAGGGACCCGCGTCCAGATCCACGAGGTGAGTGACATTCCCCTTACGGCATCAGGCAAACGGCGCGTGACCGTGTCCCATATCGGCGGCGCTGGCCTGAGGGCGCCCGAGGCATGAAGATTCTGCACGTGGTCGAATCGCTCGAGCGGGGTGGCCTCGAGCGGGTGGTCGTCAGCCTCGCCCTGGCCCAGCGCAACGCGGGTCATGAGGTGGAGGTGAGCTGTCTCTTCCGCGAAGGGCTGCTGGCGCACGAACTGCGCGAGGCGGGAGTTTCGCTGCGATGCGCCGGCAAGAAAGCTGGCATCGATCTGCCGGCGTTGCGGCGGCTGCGGACACATGCACGTGCCATGGACGCCGGCGTCGTGCACTCCCACAACGCCGTATCGAACTACTATGCCGCGGCTGCGCTGCTCGGTACTGGCATCGCGCTGGTCAATACGCGCCACGGCATGGGCGCGGGTTCCGCGGCCCGGAAGGAAAAGCTCTACCGGCTGTCACTGCGGCGGACCGCCGCTGTGGCCGCCGTCTGCGACGCCGCCCGACAAACTTTCGTGGCCGAAGGCCTCGCCCCGGCGCGCATGATGCACGTGGTACGCAACGGAATCGAACTTGCCGGCTTTCCGCCGGATGCGGACCGGCGCGGCGCGCGGGTGCGACTTGGACTCGAAGCCGGCGTTTACGTGGTAGGCACGGTGGGCAGGCTCAACTCCGCCAAGAACCACGCGCGACTCGTGGATGCCTTCGCGCTGCTGCATGCAGCGCGCCCCGCGAGCCGCCTGGTAATTGTCGGCGGAGGGCACCAGCAGGCGGCGCTGGTAAAACAGATTGCGGCGCTCGGTCTGGGCGATGTGGTGGTGCTCGCCGGCGACCGCAGTGACGTGCCGGCCCTGCTGCCTGCGTTCGATGTATTCGCGTTGAGTTCCGATACGGAGGGCTACTCGCTCGCATTGCTCGAAGCGGGAGCCGCGTGCCTGCCCTGCGTCGTGTCTGATGTCGGGGGCAACGCGGAAATAGTGCAATCGGAGGTTACCGGCATTGTCGTGGGTACTCCGACGCCCGCCGCATTCGCCGAAGCATTCATGCGGCTTGCCGCAGATGACCGGCTTCGCCTGGGCATGGGCCGTGCGGCGCGGACATGGGTGGAGGTGCACGGCAGCGCGGCCGCCATGGCGCGCGCATACGAGCAGTTCTACGAGGCAGCATGAGCGTGTTATCCATCCTGGTCCTTGGCCTGACGCTGGCCGTTCTGCTGGTGAGCGCACTGCTGGTCTGGTCTCTCTGGACGCGGCGCGTGTTCGACTGGTTGCCTGCCTACCTGTCGGGGTTGCGCAACCGGCCGCGCCCCGGCAACGGACCCGTCCATGTGATGTTCTGCTTTGTCGATCACTACGAGCCACGCTGGGGAAATTGCGATTACGAAACCGAGCGCAAGCGAGTCCGGCGCTGGTGTGAGGATTATCCAAGGCTGTGCGAAGGTCACCGGGATGCAGACGGCCGGCCGCCCCGTCACAGCTTCTTCTTCCCCGAGGAGGAATACCGGCCCGAGCACATGAAGGACCTGGTGGAGCTGTGCTCGCGCGGCTATGGAGAGATCGAGGTGCACCTGCATCACGACAACGACACCGAGGCAGGATTGCGCGAGAAACTCCGCGGCTTCACGCGGCTGCTGGCAGATGAATACGGCGCGCTGCCCGTGATGCCGGACGGCCGGGTGGCGTGGGCCTTCGTGCATGGCAACTGGGCCCTGGACAATTCCCGTCCCGACGGCCGCTGGTGCGGGGTGAACAACGAGCTCATCGTGTTGCGTGAAGAGGGCTGCTACGCCGACTTCACGCTGCCCAGCGCGCCGGACGCCACGCAAACGCGCACCATCAATTCAATCTACTACGCCACCGATGATCCCCATTGTCCGAAGTCCCATGACCATGGCGAGCCCGTACGCGTTGGCGGGCAGCCGTCGGGCGACCTGATGATCATCCAGGGGCCGCTGGGGCTGAACTGGCGCTGGCGCAAGTTCGGAGTGGTGCCACGGATCGAGAATGCCGATGTCCGGCGCACGAGTCCGCCGCGCATGGACCGCACGGACCTCTGGGTGCGCACCGGCATCCATGTTGCGGGGCGGCCGGAATGGGTCTTCGTCAAGGTCCACACCCACGGTACGCAGGAGGGTGACGTGGACACGTTGCTGGGTCCGCCCACCGCGGCCATGTTCACCCACCTGGAAAGCCGCTACAACGATGGCGAGCGCTACAAGCTGCACTACGTGACCGCGCGCGAGATGTACAACATCATCAAGGCCGCCGAAGCGGGGTGTGCCGGTGACCCCGATCTGTACCGCGACCACGTGATTCCCGCGCCCACATTTCGCGCGGCCCAGAAGTGACCTCGCTGACGGCTATCGTGTTCTGGGCGTGCATCGGGCTGGTGATCCTTTCGTACGTCCTCTATCCAATGTTCGTGCTGCTGGCTGGCAGACTGCTGACTGCGCGGCCGCGCCCTCGAGCGGAAGATGCGGCACTGCCGGCCGTGGCCGTCGTCGTGGCCGCATGCAACGAGCAGCGCCATATCGACGAGCGGATCCGCAACCTGCTGTCGCAGGATTATCCCGCCGATCTGCTCACGATCCTTGTCGGCTCGGACGGCAGCATCGACCGCACCGTGGAGATCGCGCAGGCCCATGCCTGCGAGCGCGTGCGGGTGATCGAATTCCCGGTGCGTCGAGGCAAGGCCAGTGTGCTGAATGACCTGCTGGGGATGGTCAGTCAGCCCATCGTGATATTCACGGATGCCAATACCTTCTTCGAGCAGGGCGCGATACGTGCGCTGGTGCGGAACTTCTCGGATCCGGCCGTGGGCGCCGTGAACGGCGAACTGCGACTTTTCATGGCCGGGAATGGCGACAACGCCGATGGAGCCTACTGGCGTATCGAGACAGCGCTGAAGCAGGGCGAGTCCGGGCTCTGCGGCGTCCTCGGCGCCAACGGCGGCATCTATGCGATTCGCCGCGAGCTCTACCGGCCGCTGCCCGCGGACACGATCATCGATGACTTCACCGTCGCCATGACGGTGGCGGCACTGGGCTGGCGTACCGTCTTCGAGCCAGAGGCCGCAGCGCGCGAGCAGCTCCCGTCCGGCATCGACGATGAGTTCCGGCGCCGCATCCGCATCGGCACCGGCAACTACCAGGCCCTGTTCCGGCATCCGGAGTACTGGACCCGAGCGGGTTGGGGTCGGCGCCTCGCCTATTTCTCGCACAAGATACTGCGCTGGTTCACTCCCCACCTGCTGGTGCTGGCGCTGGTGGCCAGTGCGCTATTGGCCGATGATCCGCTCTACCGCGGGCTGCTAGGGCTGCAGCTTGCAGGCTACGGGCTGTGCTTGCTGGCGCTCGTGGCGCGCCGGCACTTCACGCTGCCCGGCCCAGTGCGCCTGCCGCTGCTGATTTTCACGCTCAACCTGGCTTTCCTGATCGGGTTCTGGCGCTACATATCCGGGGAGGCCAGTGGGCTCTGGCACAGGACGGAACGCTGATGGGAATCTACGGCAAGGCGCGAAAGGCGCTGCGGCGAACCTGGATGAACTACGCGCTGCGCGGTGTTGGTGCCAACGACAACCACTCGCGGCTGGATCTCGCATACCGCATCGGTGATCCATGGAACATGGAATCCGAGCTGGAGCAGTTCCGTTTTGCGCGGACCAATGACGTGATCTCAAGGCACTGGCCCGGGCTCGGTTCCATCCTGGAGATCGGCTGCGGTGAAGGGCACCAGAGCGAGCACCTGTCACGCTGCTGTCGGGAGCTGTACGGCATAGACGTCAGCGCCACGGCGGTCGAACGCGCAAAGCGCAAACTTCCGGACTCGAGTTTCGCTGCCGCCGACGTGTTCGCACAGCCCTGGGGGCGCGAGCCTGGCCGCTTCGACCTCGTCGTGGCCTGCGAAGTGCTTTACTACGTCTCGGACATCCAGCGGACCATCGACGAGATGAACAATCTCGGCAGGTACTGCCTTGTGACGATGTTTGCGCCG
>JBDSGY010000371.1:0-3454 GCA_039918755.1 Steroidobacteraceae bacterium | reverse complement strand
GCCACCTGGCAGCGCGCATGCACGCCCGCGTCGGTGCGGCCGGCACCGACTGCCTCGACGGGGTGATTGCAGACTATTGAAAGCGCCGACTGCAGCGATTGCTGCACGGACGGCGCGTCAACCTGTGACTGCCAGCCGGCCAACCCGCTACCGTCGTATTCAAGCCCGACGGCAATCCGGGGCATGCTCAGCCGGGGATCGAGTCGATCAGCCGCTGGGCTTCCTGACGCTGGCCTGTGGAACCTTCCTGCAGCACTTCGCGCAGGATGCTGCGCGCACCGTCAGGATCACCCATGTCCATGTACGCACGCGCGAGATCGAGCTTGGTGCCCACCTCGCTCATCGTGACCGGCTCCAGATCCCGCACGGTGGGATCGGCTTCCGACAAGGACACCGGGTCGATGCGCTGCGTGCGCTGGTATTCGCCGTCGACCGCCTGCTCGGGTGCGCCGACGTCGAGATCGAGATTGAATTCCGCATCGCTCAACGCATTGCGCTTGCCGGTTTCCGCATTGGAATCGACATCGAATTCCAGATCCAGCACGGATACGCGCGCCGTAACACCACCGTCGATATCGAGGTCGGTGAGCGGCAGCAGTTCCGTGGGCTGGTTGCCGTAAGTCGCTTCCTCGATCAGGCGGCGGGACGTTTCGTCCATGCCTGCCACCAGCGTAGGTGCATCGGCGCCGTCGGATTCATCGGCGTCGTCGGCTGCGTCGGACGCTTCCAGCGCACGGGCAAGGCGCGAGTCATCCAGCAGGTTGGTGCCGGTCTGGTCGAACTTGCCGAGGTCGAGGCCCAGGTCATCGATCGCGAGCTCCGCGGTCTGGTCGGGGCCAGCGAAACTGACCTGCGCATCGAGCTTGCCGACGAGCGTGTCGCCGACGTCATCGTCCAGTGCCGGTTGCTCGACGGTCGGACCATCGATGGAGAAACGCTGCGTGGGTGATTCTTCATGGCCGCCGAAGCCCGGCTGCACCATCTGCCGCGTGGTCGCGGTGCGGGCCAGGTCATCGCCGCGCGACGCATCGTCGAGCATGAAGTCGAGGCCGCCGAGCCCGCTGAGGCCATCGACATTGGTCGCTTCATTGCCGCGCGACGCGCCGCCAAGATTCATGTCGATGCCACCATCGCGGTTCATCGAGACGGATGGTTCACCGTCCAGATCGAAATCGATCAGGTTCTGGCCGCCTTCGAGGTTGAGATCAACCGACGACGGGCCGACCCCGGAGTAAGACTGGCTGAACAGCGCGTCTTCCGGCGCCAGCTGCTTGCCCATGATCACGACTTTTTCCCACTCGCCGGGCGCTGAATCATCGCGCGTATCGGCCAGTTCGCGGGCAGTCTGCAGGAACTGGTCCTTGTTGCCCCACACGAAGAACACTTCGAGAAGCTTGAGCTTCAGATCGCGGCGGTTGGGCTCGCGCTGGATGGCCAGCTTCACCAGGTCGGCGGCCTGATCGTAGAGACCATAGGCCATGTGGAAGTCCGCTTCCGCCAGCGGATCCCCCTGTTCAAGGGCGGCGGTGGCATCGAGAGCCGGCACCACCATGCTGGCAGTGCCGTCATCCAGATCGACGGTGCGCGTGTCCTTGCGTGTGAAGGTGGGACGCTCGTGCGTACCGGATTCCTCGACAAGAATGCTGCGATCGTCGCTGTCGATCGGCCTGCGCAGCGGGAAGGTGTCCGAACTGGGATCGCGCTGGCTGCTCGCAGCCACTGCAAACGGCGCCAGGCTTTCGGAGGACTCGTCGCGCCGACGGCGGGCAGCGCGCAGGCCGAGGGCGCCCAGCAGCAGCACCAGCAGACCCACTGGCACGAACCAGAACGCCTTCAGCGTATCGAACAATGAGGTTCCGGACTCCGCGGCAACCGGCTTGGCTGCTGATTTGACCACGGGTGCGGGTTTGACCGGCGCCTCGACCACCGGCTCGGTGGGTGCGGGCTCTGGCGTCTGCGCGACCGGGGCTGGCGGTGGCGGTGCGGTCTCGGCTACGGGCGCAGGCTCGGGCGTCGGCGCCGCTGGCGGTGAAGCGGCACTCTGCTGCAGGCGAGCCAGTTCTGCATTGCGCAGTGCCAGCAGGCGCCGGGATTCGGACAGTTCGGATTCGAGCGAGGAGACGCGATCGCGCAGCGCCTGTGTCTCAGCCGAATTGCCCGTCGCACCGGGCGCTGCCGGCGGAACCAGACGCAGGCGCGGATCGGCAGCCACGGCAGGAGCCGCAGCCTGCGATGCACCGCGCGACCAGCTCGCAACCTGACGCCGCACTTCGCCCGCGGCCTCATTGGGATCGATGGCGGCAAGCGCCGCATTGTCAGGCAGACGCAGCACGGAGCCGGCGCGCAGCCGATTGATGTTGCCGTCGAAGGCAGAAGAATTGCCGCGGTAGATCGCGATCATGGCGCGCTCGGTTTCGGCGCCGCCAAACTGGTTGCGGGCAATAGCGGAGAGCGAGTCTCCACCGCGCACCACGTATTCACCACCGGCACGGACTGGAGCAGGTGCAGGTGCAGGTGCAGGTGCCGCCGCCGGCGTCGAGGGTGCAACGGGCGCAACCGGCGCAACGGGGCGCGTGATGGCGCCGCTGCGTTCACCGCCGCCCGTGACCGGCGCCGCAATGGGCGCAGCCGCCGCGGCGCCCGGGGCAAAGGCAGGAGGATCGAACAACACGGTGTATTCGCGCAGGTTGCGGCCGCGGGCCCAGGAGGCCTCGACCAGCAGCGTTGCGAAAGGCTCGGTCATCGGCACGGTGGAGGTGAGCTGGATGATCGTGCGGCCGTCAGCCAGGCGCACCGGGCGCACCTGGATGCTGGCAAGGAAGGCCGGATAGTCGAGCCCGTAGCGGCTGAAGCTGTCGCGCGAGGCAATCTGCGTGCGCAGGCTGGCGAGCTCCTCCGCCGTGGCGATGAGCTCTATCTCCGCATTGAGCGGTGCATTGAGGGTTGACCTGAGCTGGATGTCCCCGAGCCCGAGGGCGAAGGAAAGACCAGGCGCAACTGCCAGCAGCGATGCTGCCGTGCTCACAACTCTAAGACGCATCAGGACTCCCCAAGAGACCCTTCGACGATCGAATCCCGATGGAAAACATAAACTTGGATTCGATATCTCGCTTTGACGCAAGTCACAGCAATATAACTTAACTCACAAGTACTCGCGAACCAATATCTCGGCAATCTGAACACTGTTGGTCGCAGCACCCTTGCGCATGTTGTCCGACACGACCCAGAGATCCAGGCCATGCTCATGGGAGATATCCTCGCGGATCCGTCCGACATAAACCGTGTCGTGGTTCGCTGCCTCGGTAGCTGCCGTGGGATAACCGCCCGGAACGCGCTCGTCCATGACTGTGACGCCAGGCGCATTTTCCAGCAGTTCGCGCGCCTGCGCGGCCGTGAGCTTCCTGCGTGTTTCGATATGTACGGCTTCGGAATGCCCGAAAAACACCGGCACGCG
>JBDSGY010000370.1:0-4700 GCA_039918755.1 Steroidobacteraceae bacterium | reverse complement strand
CCGCAGCCAGATGCAGGACTGGCTGGCACGGGCCACCGAGCTGCAGTTGATACCGCAGGCGGTGTTCGCCGAAAGCGATCTGGCGCCGGTGCTGCCCGGCCATGTGACCATGGTCGTGGCAGATGGCCAGCTGCTGCTTCGCAACGACACCGCTCGCCCACTGCTGCTGCCCGCCAACGATCCCGCACTCGCGCTCGACATGCTGCTCGGCGATCAGGCCGACACCGATGCCGTCCATGTCGCTGTTTACTCCAGTCCCGAGGAATGGCACCGCTATCGGGTGTCGGTCGAAGCACTGCGCGAGCGCGTTGCCTCGCTCAAGGTGCAGCTCAGCTCCGGTGGATTGCTGGCGCAGTTCGCTCAAGGCCTCGCACACTCAACGCCCATCAACCTGCTGCAGGGCAGCTTTCGTCCGCAACGCCCGGCAGGCGCCGGCTGGCGCGAGTGGCGCTGGGCCGCCGTGCTCGCGCTGGCGCTGGTACTGCTGCATGGCATCGGTTCGTTCTGGCAGCTGCGGCAGCTGCGGCGCGACTCGGCAGCGGCCGACCAGGCCATGACGCGGCTCTACGGCTCAATTTTCCCAGGCCAGCCGCCGGGCGCAGATCCACGGCGCACACTCGAACTTCGCCTGGCTTCGCTGGCAGGCGACGCCAACCAGCAGGGCGAACTGCTGCACCTGCTGGCGGCGGTGGCGGCAGCCAAGCAGAATGTGCCGGTGGCGGTGCTGCAATCGTTCACCTTCAGGCCCGGTGCCCTGCAGATGAAACTCAGTGCGCCCGATGCCGCAACGCTCGAACACTTCAGTGAAGCACTGCGTGCCAGTGGCTACACGGCGGAAGTCACGGCCGGTTCCGTGCGCGAAGGCAAGTATGAAGGTCAGGTGGACCTGAAGAATCCTGGCACATGAAACGCTCCGATCCGATCGTCTGGTACAACAGCCTCGCCGCACGCGACCGGCGCATCCTGCGGTTTGGCGCCATCGGTGTGCTGCTCATCATCCTGGTATGGGTGTTCGTGCCGTTGCAGCATCGGCTGAGCGAGGCGCGCGCGCGGCTGCAGAAGCAGCAGGCCGACATTGCATGGATGCAGCAGGTCGCGCCAACGCTGGCTGCGGCAGGCCCTGGTCCGGTGGCCACCGTCACGCAGGAATCACTGGTGGTGCTCATTGATCGATCCGCGCGGGAATCCGGCCTCGCCGAATCGCTGGCCGGCTCGCAGCCGGCCACCAACGGCGCCATGCGCGTCCAGCTGGAGCACGCCGATTTCAATCTGCTGACGGGTTGGCTGTCGCGCCTGTCCGCACAGCATGGCGTACGGGTGGAGGCAGCAAGCATTACCGCCGGCAATACCCCGGGTCTCGTGAACGCCTCCGTCCAGCTGCGCACGCGCTGACCATCCGCCCGATGAAGTCGCGCATCATCCTGCTTGGCCTGGGCGCCTTCGCGTTGGCGCTGCTGGCAGTACTGCCGGTGAGCTGGGTGGCCAAGCTGCTGCCCGCGCAGGTGCAATGCGCAGGATGGCGCGGGTCGATCTGGAGCGCCCAGTGTTCGGGGCTCATCGTTGCGGCGAATGGCATGGCGCCGGTAAAGCTTGCGACCGTGCGCTGGAAAATACATCCACACGCGCTGCTGCGCCTGGCGCTGAACGCCGACGTCCAGGTCAGTGATCCGGAAGGCAACGCAACCGGCGTACTGGAACTTGGACTGGGCCAACGCATCGTGCTGCAGGACGTTGCCGTGCAGGCGCCGTTCGACCGGCGCTTCGCGGCCATGCTGCCTGCCGGCTGGACCGGACGCATCGAAGCCCAGCATCTGGCGCTGCGTCTGAAAGGCATGCGGATCGACGGCGTCAGCGGCGACCTGCAATTGCGCAATCTGGATGACGGCCGGGGCGCCCCGCTCGGCAGTTACCGACTGGTATTCGCCCCGGGTCCACCGCCATTCGTCGGCAAGCTCGCGGATACCGGCGGACCACTGGCTGTCAGCGCGTCACTCACCGTGACGGCAGATCGCAGCTGGATGCTCGACGGCACCGTTGCGGCGCGCGCCAGCGCGGGGCCGGCGCTGCGGCAGACGCTGGACATACTGGGTGCGCCAGATGCCGCGGGCAAACGCCGGCTCTCGGCAGCCGGCAGCTTCAACTGACCCGCGCGCCGCCGGCAGCATCAAGAATGCGAAACTCCCTGAGCCAGGGGAAATACAGCGCCGCACGCACCGGCTCGGGCCCCAGCGCGCACGCCAGCTGCAGATAGAGTTCCAGCTGCGGCGCATAGCGCAGCATTTCGCTCTGCAGGAATTCCTCCAGGCCGCCGCCGGCATGCCGGCTGGTCTTGTAGTCGATGATCCAGCGTGTGCCATCCGCATCCACGAAGCTGCGATCGATCACGACATTGCGCAGTTCGCCGGCGATGATGCCCGACAGGCGCAGTTCGCTGTGTGCTTCCCGATGCCGCACGTCAAGCAGCCACTGGACGCGCGCGTCCGCAAGCAGCACGGCAAGCTGGGTCACGATGCCACGCGCGGTCTGCAGCGCCTGTTCGGGCGCTATGCCCTGCTCCCGGAGCCGCGCCGCACAGGGTTCGACGCGGGATTCCAGTGCCGCCGCAGCTGGTGGATGCGCACGCCCGAGCCGTTCGAATTCCGCATGCATGACCGTACCCGCTGCGCGCGCCAGCGGACCCACCCAGCTGAATTCAGGCGCCTCCGCCGCATCGGCCGCACTCCTCGCCAGCGACTGCACCAGAGGCAAAGGTTGTGCGGCAGGCGGCGTGAAATCCGCGGCGACACGATGCCAGTTCGACTGCAGGCGCCCGCCTGATTCCTCCGCCACCACGGGTTCGGGCGACAGCTCGTCAAAATGGTTTCCTACGGCCGGCCACAGCAGTTGCAGCAGTGAACGTGCTGCCGGAGCACGGCGGGCATCGCGCGCACGCGATGGTGCATGACCGGACAGGTACAGGCGATGCCGCGCGCGTGTCACGGCCACGTACAACAGTCGCAGCCGTTCATTCTGCTGCCGCTCATTCTGCAGGCGCGCGATGTAGCGGGCGAGCGGATCGGAGGAGTTCGGTTCACCGATGCTGTGCACCGACAGCAGCAAATCGCTGCTGCCTGCTGCTGCCGGCAACTGCAGCCAGCGCAGCAGCGGTGGCATGTCCGCGCGCGCCGCCTTGCCCAGGCCGGGCACGAAGACGACATCCCACTCCAGTCCCTTGGCGTGATGGATCGTCAGCACTTCGACGGGCTGCTCTCCCGCCGACTCGCTGCGGTCGCGCAGCTGCTCGGCCAGCTGATGCAGGCGCAGTCCATCGACGCTGCCCTCCTGTTCCTGCAGGCGTCGCAGCGCCAGCAGGTACTGCTTCGCGGCAGCCAGGTCCCCCGCGCCCTGGCATGCGCTGGGACCGCCCAGCTGCTGCCAGACGGTCTCGATCGCAGCCGCCGGATCCTGGCTGCCACGTCCGCGCCAGGCACGCAGCAGCACTGGTCCGACGCGCTGCAGTCGCTGCTGTCCATCCCTGGACAGCGCCGCCGCGAGCTCGGGGTCCGCCAGCGATTCAACGAGCGGTGACCTGCCCGCGCGGTCGCATATCGTTTTCAGATCGGCCAGCAGCAATCCGCAATACGGCGCGTGCATCACGGCCAGCCAAGCACTGCGATTGCCACCATCCTGCAGTGCCTGCCCGAGTGCGACCAGATCACGCACCACGGCGCGATCCGCGAGCGTCGCAAGATCCACACCCAGAGTGACGATTCCCGCCGCCTGCAAGGCCTGCAGCACCGGCGCTGCCAGCGCGCGGGTCTGCACCAGAATCGCGATCGAGCAGTTCGGCTGCCGGCTGCGCAGCTGCAGGATCTCCTGCGCGATCGCTGCGGCTTCCTGCGCGGGTTCCGTATCGGACTGCGGCCACACCAGAACTTCGGCAGCGTGTTCGGCGCTGGCGACGCGCGCCGCTTCGGAGGCCAGGAATGGCACCGCCGAGCTGCGCAGGTTTTCCAGTGGCGGAAAGATGCTGCGAAACGCGTGATTGGCCCATTCCACCAGCGGGGGCAGAGAACGGAAATTGCGGCGCAGGTGCTGCGCCTCGAGCGTGATTTCACCCACGCCTTCCGCACGCGTCTGCAGGAACAGTCCCACCTCTGAATTGCGGAACAGATAGATCGACTGCATCGGGTCGCCCACGAGGAACAACGAGCGCACGTCGCCCTGCTCCCACCCCGAGATCAGGTCCTTCACCAGGTCGAGCTGTTCGGGGGACGTGTCCTGGAATTCGTCGACCAGCAGATGCTGCACGCGCAACGTCTGCCGTATCGAAAGCTCGGTCGGTCCATCCATGTCGCGCAGCGCCTGGCGCGCCACGGCAGAGATCTCGTTGTGATCCACCAGCCCGCGCTCACGGAAAACGAGCTTCAGGTGCATGGCCGCCAGCAGCATCAGCCGCGCCAGCGCTGCGAGTGCAGCCCGTTCGCGTGCGTCGATGACCACGGGAGGCAGCGCATCGACAGCGCGCAGCACCTGCAATGCGCCAGGCTCATCCAGCAACCGCTGCTGCCAGCGCTGCCATCGTTGCTTGAGTGTCTTGTCCTGCGGTGGAAAACCATGATTGACGTTGACCGCCGCGCGCGGCTCGCCGTCATCCTTCAGCACCAGCGCAGCGACGGCCTGCCAGGCAGGCAGATGGGCGGCCTCGATGGCAAGCGTTG
>JBDSGY010000369.1:0-5274 GCA_039918755.1 Steroidobacteraceae bacterium | reverse complement strand
TGCGCAGCACATCGCGGATCGAGAAGCGGACGCGCAGCCCATCGACCAGCTTGCGATAGCCGTCGGACAAGGAAGCATAGGCAAGCGCCGCGTTCGCCCAGATCGTGTCGCCTCCCCACGGCGGGATCTCGCGCGAGTACAACAGCGTGATCGACGGGGGTTCGGCAAGGAACGGTGAATCCGTGTGCCAGCCTTCGCCGAAGACGTGTTTGGACTGGTCGTCGGCCTCCTTGATCAGCGGATGCACATTGGGATGTCCCGGAATGCCGCTGGTGTAAGCATCTTCCGCGAATGGGCCGAGTCGCAGCGAGAATGCCTGGTGATCCGAGTGCGACAGATCCTGCCCGCGGAAATAGATCATCTTGTGGCGGAACAGCGCCTGCTCCACTTCCGCAAACTGCGCGTCGGTGATGCGTGCCAGATCCACGCCGCGGATTTCAGCACCCATGGCTGCCGCCAGCGGCAACACCTGGATATGTTTCGCGGGCAGCGGACTGTTGTCGAAATGGCCGGTTGGATGAATCTGCACGTCAGCGCACCTGCTTCATGTTTGCGTCGCCGCGCAGTTTACCCTGCTATCACGGGCACCAGCAGATGCGAATCGAAACGCCCGCCCGTCCGGATGATGTGTTCGCCCTTGTTGCGCGTTTCTTCGTGCAATGCCAGCGGCAGGCCTGGCGCGCGGTCCGGATAGGGGTAGATGTCCGATCCCTTCAGCAGGACGCGCAGGCGTTCACCCTGGCGGAACAGAGTGGAAGACGGCCAGATCTCGATCTCCACTGCGACGGGCTCACCCGGAGCAAGCAGTTCTTCGCTGCGGTGATGCTGGATCGGCTGTTCTGGCGACGAGAGGTTTGCGTCCAGCGCGCGATGACTCACGCGCAGCCAGCCCAGGGCGACAGGTCCCGTGTCGTAGCTCGCGTAGTAGTGAAAGCCGACCAGCTCATTGTTGCGGTCGATCTTCTGGATCGCGACGAACACGTCTGCATCATCGTGGGAGGCAGCGGCGACCCACAATTTCAATTTCATGTGCCCGGTTATCTCGGTGTCCTCGGGCAGGACATAGTCAAAATGCACGGCGCGGGTCTTGTCTTCGGAGTCATAGCGAACCAGGGCTTCGACCGGTATGGCGTCGCGGGAGGCGCTGGCAGCACGCGCATCGAGGTACAGAGGTGTCAGCGTTTGCCGGCGCAGCGGCCACTCCTTTTCTGCCCGCAGCGCCTGGACATAGGCGCGTTCGCGCACTTCGATGCGCACCTTGGGCCAGGCAAGCACTGCGCTGTCCGTGCCTTTCAGGAAATGGTCGAAGAACGCCCGCAACTGCCGCACATTGTCCGGATTGTAGAAGTGTCCCCATTTCTTCTGTCCGTGCGCCAGCAGCCACCTCTGCCGCGAGCGCATCTTCTTGAAGCACTCGAGCGTGCCGCGCGTGTGGAACCCCTGGTCAGACCAGCTCGCCACGACAAACGCCGGCACTTCGATCTCGTCGAGGATGGTTTCCTTGCTTTCCCAGTAGCGGTCGTACAGCGGATGCGCAATGACGTTGGCATTGGTGTCTTCGGTACGGTTCAACGACCAGTTGAGCGTGCCGCTGGCATAGGGCAGGAACCCGGTCTCGCGGATGCCGCCGTGATAGGCAAACTCACGATACCAGTCCGAGAATGCCTCCCACGGATTGATCGCTGCCAGGTGCGGCGGTTTCAGCGGTGCGACCTGGTACTGGATCGCGGCGAGGTATGACACACCACTGAGCCCCACCTTGCCGTTGCTCCACCCCTGGGTGCCGGCCCATTCGATGAGGTCGTAGCAGTCGTGGCTCTCGGTGAGGCCACCATGATGCATGTCACCTTCGGAGTTCCACAGTCCCCGCGGATCCGGATACACCACGGCATAGCCAAGCGGGCACCAGTACATCGGATCCACGCCTTCGAAGCCCGCATACTTCGAGACCCACTCGGGCTTAACACCCGACTCACGGGTATAGGTGCGACCCACCGTGTGCTTGCCGTACGGCCCCCAGCCCACGATCACACCAAGATCCCGCTCGCCCAGCGGGCCGTCAGGCCGGTACACATCCGCGTAGATCTTCACCCCGTCCCGCAACGTGACGGCCGCATTGCGTTCGATCAGCAGCCCGCTTTCGCGCACGAATGCGTGGATCGGCGGCGGCGGACGCGTCGGTGATTCACCGGGAGGACGTCCTTTTCGGGTGATGCCTTCGAACAGGGGTGGGTCGCGTGATTCTGCGGCGCTCATGCCAAGCAGGCTGGCCGCCGCCGCGCCGCTGACGACGGCCGCCTTGATGAACGTGCGCCGCGTACCCTCCGGCGAATCCGCAGATTCGCCGTCGCCGCCTTCCCCGGTCATGGCGTGCCGGCACCAGCGACCTGTCGGTCGATCTTGCGGAATTCAGCGGACCGGATGCGGGCGAACCTGCCATCGACCAGGTCATAGATGACGAAGGTATTGATGAAGATCCGGCCGCCCTTCTTCATCGGCCCTGCGGAAAAGTCCGGCACATCTTCCAGCGCCAGGAATTCCGACTGCAGTTCCGTGGCGATGCGGTTTGGGGTGCCGATGTACCGGTTGACCTGGATGGTGCGCGTCGTCTGCGCCTTGACCACCTTGTAGAAGTCGAAGATCGCCTGACGGCCGCGCAGCTCGCGCTTGCCCGCAATGACGAGCACCACGTCTTCCGCGTAGTAGTCGCCGAAGTTGGAGTAGTCGTTGCGATTGAAGGCATCGATGTACGCCTGGAAACGCTCGCGGCTCATGGCTGCCCTGCCGACGCACGCCGGTGCCGCAACCTCCGCGGCGGCGGCCCGTTGCACGGCGCCGGTCACGGTGGCTACGCCGGTGGCCAGGGCCGTGGCGGTGAACAGGCGTCGGGTGGTGGTGCTCACAGGCGTCGGTAGTTGGCGGAACGGATATGCACGAACTTGCCACCCTTCATTTCGTACCACACGAAATTCTCGCTCAGGATGATCTCGCCCTTCTTGATCGGGCCGGTCACGAACTCCGGCCAGTCGCGCTCTGCTTCCAGCCGGGTGACGATGTTGGCGACCATGTCGGTATCGCCGACGATGATGTCCTTGATCTCGATCGTCTCCTGCATGCGCGACTTGACCTCGCGGTAGAAGGCCAGGACTTCCGCCCTGCTCCTGAAATGCCGGCCGCGGCCCTCGAACTCCACATTCTCCGCGTAATACTTCGAGAAGCCGGCGAAGTCGCTGCGATTGAACGCCGCGATGTAATCGCGGAAATCCTGCTCACCCAGGCCACCCGCGGGCTTTCTGCAGGCGCCCTCGGCGGCCCCGGCTGCAGCCGCCTGCAGCCCCGCGCCGGTGGTCAGCAACGCGGTGCCGAATGCCCTTCTATCCATGCCGCTGCCGTGCTGCACGTTCTAGAAATCGACCCGCACGCCAAGACGGAACGCGCGGCCAATGCCATCGAACAGCAGCAGGTTCGTGGAGCCCTGGTTGCTGGGTGCCACTGGTGGATCCTTGTCGAACAGGTTCTGGATGCCACCGAATACCTCGAACTTGTACGCGCCCTTGTCCGCAAGCTTGAGACGCGAACCCAGGTTGAAGTAAGTGCGGCCATCGACATGGTTGGTATTGATGCTGTTCGGCAGCGTGACCCGGTAACCGGCCTGTTCGGGGCCGATGAGCGTCGCGTCATAGATGCCGGCCTGGATGTGGCGGACTTCCATGGTTGCCGAGAACGGGCCCGCCGAATACGTCACTGAACCATTCAGCGACCACTCGGGCTGACCTGGCAATCCGCCGGAGACGTTGCCCCCGGTCTGGCCGGCACGCTCGATGATGCCGGCAAGGTCTGTGGTGCGCAGGTGGATCACGCGCGAGGCCAGCACCCCGAAATCCAGCTGTCCGTACGCCGCATCCGACAAGCGGTTCAGCGGCAGACGGTAGTTGAGTTCATAGTCGAAGCCAGAAGCCTGCAGGCGCAGCAGATTCTGCTGCGTGGCCCGGACCGCCACCACACCACCGGCCGAGTTGAAGTCCACGGCATCACAAAGCACGCCGAACTGGCGGCAGCGGTTGGCAATCAGCTGGCCGCTGGATGCACTGATGGCGTCGGCGATGTCGATGTCGTAGTAATCGGCGGAAGCCCGCAGCCCTTCGAACCATCCATAGCCCTGGATGGTCGCGCCTATCGTGGAAGTCTCCGCCCGCTCGGGCTTGAGATTCGGGTTGCCACCAGTGGTCTGCTGTACCAGCTGATTGTCCACCGTCGCAAAGCCCGTGGACTGTGGCGAATACAGCTCGTTCACGTTGGGCGCGCGGATATCGCGCGACCGCGTGGCCCGCAGCCGGAACCAGTCCAGGGGTTCGTACACGGCACCATACTTCCAGGTAGTGACGCTGCCGCTGGTGTTGTAGTCAGTTGCGCGGATTGCGCCGTTCAGTTCAATGGATTTCGCGAAGGCGAGATCGCGGGCCAGCGGCACCGAAGTCTCCGCATAGGCCTCCTTCACCTTGATGCTGCCGGAGATCGGCGTGCTGTTGAAGACATAGAAACCGCCCGTTGCCGAGATCCGGTCGGCGGAGGTGGCGGACGTGTTCTCGCGATACTCCACGCCGAGGGCCAGGGGCACCGCACCCGCCCAGGTGTTGAACAGATCGCCCTGCACGTTGCCGGACAGCACGGTCTGGTCGTAATGCGCGTTCACATACCCCGTGCCGTAGAGGTAGTTGTAAGCCTCCTGCGACCAGTTGTTGAGACCAAACATGTTGACTGGCTTGCAGCCGTTGTTCGGGCTGGTCAGCGTGGAGCGGCAGACCACCTGCCCGCCCGACAGCACGGCGTCCGCTGCCAGCTGCTGGCGCGAGCAGCCCGTGCCGCTGGTGCCGGCAGCCGTGATCGAGCATGTGCCGGTAAGCGGAACTCCCGGAGTCTGCTGCTGGATGCGGTTGTTCTCGACGACCTGGTTGTAGATCGACTTGCCGAACTGCGCGTACGAATCCCAGGTCCACGAGCCGGCCAGCTTGCCCTTCAGCGCGAACACGCCGCGAAACACATTGTTCCTCGTCAGGTTGTTGGTGTAGCCGAAATCATCGCCCATGCGGCCGAGCGTGAAGCTCGAGGCGCTGGTCAGCGGTATGCCGCTGGCCAGCATGGTGGTGCGCAAAGCAGCCGGGATGTACGGATTGTCACCACGGATCGAGAAGCCGTTGAAATCACGGGTTTGCGCGCCGCGCCCGTTCGACTCCATGTGCCCGATGGACAGCTCAAAGGTGCTGTCGACGTCAT
>JBDSGY010000368.1:0-5300 GCA_039918755.1 Steroidobacteraceae bacterium | reverse complement strand
TCGAACTGCCCCGGGATGCGGCGCCGCTGCTCAAGTACGCCAACCTGCTGTTCTCACGGCCTGCGTTCCGCATGAGCCTGTCCGCGCAGGAGCGGGAGATGCGCATTGCCTGAACTGTCGCGGCGGCCGTATCTGCTGCGAGCCATGCTGGACTGGATCGTTGACTGCGGCTACACACCCCACCTGATTGTCGATGCGACCTCCGAGACCGTGCATGTGCCCCGCCAGTTCGTGAAGGAAGGGCGCATCGTGCTGAACATTTCCGCTTCGGCCACGCAGCAGTTCCAGATTGGCGCGGCCGCCGTTGAATTCAGCGCGCGCTTCAGCGGCGTGGGCCATCGCATCCGCGTACCCGTGGAATTCGTGCTGGGCATTTACGCGCGCGAAACCGGACAGGGCATGGTGTTCACCGAAGAGACCGGCAATGTGCCGGGTGAGGCGAACGCGCCAGGCGAGGGCGACAGCAATCCGCCCGAGCCGTCCCCGCCTGCGCCGGACAAGCCAAAGCGACCCAGCCTGAAAGTCGTGAAGTGATTCCTGCCTTCAACGTCCCGAGACGTTGAAGGCATGGCGGATCCAGTTGATATCGAAGCCCCCGACGCCGGGCTTAAGATCGAGCACGTCAAAACGCAACGCACACCGCGCGAGTTCAGGGTGCGTGGCCAGCAGGTGCCGCGTGGCGCGTTCGATCTTGCGCTGTTTGCGGAAATCCACGCTCGCGGCACCGCCACCGTAACTGCAGCTGTTGCGCAGCCGCACTTCAGCGATCACCACGATGCCGTCTGCGGTGCGCGCGACGATGTCGAGCTCGCCGGTGCGGCAGCGGTAGTTGCGCGTGAGGATGCAAAGCTGCTGCGACTGCAGGAACATCGCTGCGGCGGCTTCGGCATCGCGCCCGAGCTGCAGCCGGTCGATGCCCCGCGCCGGCATCGCGCGGGTTACTGCGCGACGGGATCGAATGGCTGGGCGGAGCCATCACGCATACGGGCCCAGTTGAGGCTGCGCTCGATGCGTCCGTCCGTGTTGAGGTTGAGCCGGCCCGTGAGACCAGGCAGTGGCCAGGTGTTCGAACCATTGCGGATCGCGATGGCGAGCGTGGCAGCGTCGTAGCCAAACGCAAAATACCGCGACTGCGTCAGTCCGCGCGCGCTCCACGCTGACTCCGTGGCAGTGCGCAGGTCGGCTGCAGGCCCCACGCTTTCCAGCATCCACGGCATGTCGAGCACGCGCATGCCCTCGAGGTCGCGGTTTGCCTGCGCGTCGGTGTCGAGCCCCTGCTGCGTGATGTATACGGGAAGGTCGCCCGCATTGAAGAAGCGCAGCTGCGGATTGATCTGCCGCAGGGCCAGCGATTGATAACCGGCGGCGAAGACGGCGTCGATGTCAGGCCGGGGGTGTGCTTCGAACACCAGTTCGCTGCTGGTGATCTGCTGGACGCGCCTGTAGCGGGCGCGGCTCTCATCGATGCCAAGCAGCGACGTGAGCGCGGTAGTGATGTCGTTGCGGGCGAGGTCGTAACTGCCTTGCGCCACGACCTGACCGCCGGCCCGTGTGAGTTCGTCGGTGAAGGCAGCGGCAACGCGCGTGCCCCATTCACCGCTGGGGGCGACCACCAGTGCGCGTCGCTGTCCGGCACCGAACATCTGCCGCGCGATCTGCCGTGCTTCGTCTTCCGGCGCCAGTGCGTATTGGTAGAGCTGCGCGCCGACATAACCGCTGCCGTCGAGACTGTTGAGCAACAGCAGCGGCAGATCTCCGGGGCGCTGTTCGGCCGCCGTCTGCACTTCGGCGCGCGTCAGCGGGCCGACAAGGAAACCGGCGCCGTCGGCGCGCGCATTCTGCATGGCGGTGGCCACGGTGAGCGCGTCGGTGTCGTACACGCGAACGGGAGGCCGGGTGCCCTCGGGCAGTCGCGCGACTGCGGCGAGAAAGCCGTCCCTGATCAGCGCGGCGGTAGCAGCGGTCTGGCGGCCGGTGAGCGGCAGCAGCAGGCCGATGGGGCTGTTGTTCGCTACTGCACCGGCCGCACCGCGCGCCGCGGGACGCTCGCCTGGCGCAATGATTTCGCTCGTGGCGATGGTGGCAGCGGGATGACCGGGAAAGCGGCTGCGCCAGCGTTCGATGGCCGGCGCCGCACTCAGCGGACTGCGCCCGGCGGAGGCGGCGATCTGGCCGATCTCGAGCCAGCCCCGCACCAGCGCGTCGCGGGCAGCGGCGGGATCGATGCGCAGGCCACGGTCGATGGCAGCACGCAGGTCGGCCAGCAGGTCGCGCCGTGCGCGGCTGCGGTCATTGTCCGTGGCGGCCACGCGCTCGCGCGCAATGCCGGCGCGCACCCCTTCCAGCGGCTGACCCGCGCGAAGTGCCACCTGCTGCTGCAGCAGAAAGAGGCGCGCTGCGTCCCCCGGCTTGCGCGGCTCGGCGACAGCAGCGATCTGCTTCCAGGCGGGCGCATACTGACCGCGGGCCATCGCGATCTCGGCAACGAGCAGCTCGCGTTCGAACTGCTGCGCGGCAGGGAATTCACCGCTCGCGCCTTCCATCACACGCTGTGCATCATCGGCGCGATTGGCGGTGAGCCAGGCGCGTGCGGCTGCCAGCGTGAAGTCATTGCGATCAGGTGGCGGATTGTCCTGCGCCAGGCGCTCGTACATCTGCGCAGCGCCAGCTGGATTGCCCTGCTGCAACAGCCGCTCGGCACGATTGACCGATGCGGGGCCGGAGCCCGGCGTGGACGTGGATGCGCAAGCAGCCAGCATGGCTGCGAGCACGCAGGCTGCCGCTGCACGGGCGAACTTGAAGGGAATGCTGTGTTGCATGGCTGGCATCCGGCGGGGCAAGCTTGCCTGTTCCTTGACTGGCGCGATCTGACGCCCGGAGATTATAGAGGTGGCCCCCGGCCGAATCGAACTGGTTGCAACGCCGATCGGCAATCTCGCCGATCTTTCGCCCCGCGCCCGCGAAGTGTTGGCGGGCGCCGACATCATTGCGGCCGAAGACACCCGCCACAGCGCAAACCTGCTGCGGCAGCTCGGCCTGCACCGGCCACTGGTTTCGCTGCACGAGCATAACGAGGAGGCGCGTCGCGGCGAGCTGATTGCGCAGGTGCTGGGCGGCATGCGGCTGGCCGTGGTCAGCGATGCCGGCACGCCGCTGGTTTCTGATCCGGGATATCTGCTGGTGCAGGCAGCCGTGGCGGCTGGCATTGAAGTGGTGGCGATTCCGGGGCCTTCTGCGGTGCTGGTGGCGCTGGCAGTGAGCGGGCTGCCGGTCGATCGATTCACCTTCGAGGGGTTTCTGCCGCCACGGTCCGGCGCTCGCCGCGAGAAGCTGCGCGCGCTGCTGCGCGAACCGCGCACGATGGTTTTTTTCGAGGCACCGCATCGCATCGTGGACACCCTTCAGGACATGCAGTCGGAACTGGGCGCAACGCGCCGGGCCTGCGTTGCGCGCGAACTCACCAAAGCCCACGAGAGCGTATATCGCGGCGAAGTGCAGCAGCTGCTGCAAATCGCTGCTGAAGATGCCAATTTTGCGCGCGGGGAAATCACGCTGGTGGTGGCGGGCGCTGCCGGCGAGGCCGCGCCGGATGATGCGTTTGTCACGCGCGCGCTGGATCTGCTGGCAGCGGAGCTGCCGCCGTCGCGCGCCGCGGCGGTAGTGGCGCAGCTCACCGGTCGGCGCAAGTCGGATGTGTATGCCCTCACGCGTCGTTCTGAAGCGAATCAAACAACTGAAGCGGAAGCTCCCATGAATGCAGCATCATTGAAGGTGATTTCCTCCATGGCCACGCGCGAACTGCTGGCAGCGCTGGCCGCGCAGTACGCCAGTGACACCGGCCAGGCCGTTGCGACCGAAGCGGCGGGCGGAGTGGATGTGGCAAAGCGCGTCGCCGCCGGTGAAGTCGTGGACGTGGTGGTGCTGGCGGCCAATGCCATCGACAAGCTGATGGCCGATGGCGCGCTGCAGGCCGGCACGCGTGTCGACCTGGTGAAGTCAGGCGTGGCCATCGCTGTGCGGGCAGGGGCGCATGAATTCCCGATTGCAACGGAAGCGGATGTGAAAGCGGCAGTGCTCGCGGCTCCGAGCCTCGGTTATTCCACTGGCCCCAGTGGGGTGTATCTCGAGAAACTGTTCGAACGCTGGGGAATATTGGAGCAGATACGCGCGCGCATCGTCGTCCCGCAGCCCGGCGTGCCAGTGGGCGCGCTGGTGGCCAGCGGCACCGTGGCTCTTGGTTTCCAGCAGTTGAGCGAGCTCATCAACCTCGATGGCATCAAGGTGCTGGGTCCCTTGCCCGATGCCATCCAGAACATGACCATCTTCGCCGGCGGCATCAGCGCGAGCAGCCGTGCACCGGAAGCCGCGCGCGAACTGCTGGAGTACATGGCTTCGGCGCAGGCTGTCCAGTCAAAGCAGCAGCATGGGATGGAAGCCGCCGACTGACCGATGGCAGCGAGGACGATTTATTTCTTATCCGCGCCGGCACAACTCGCTCCCAGCCAGACAGAATCGAACTTCACGTTGACGGTCGCCTGCGGTGTCTTGACATCCACCGTGCCGCGTACATGCGCACTGTCGGGGGCGTCGATCTGCATCTTGCCGGTGGCAGCGCCGCTGCCGCTGCATTGAAAGGTCAGTTCCTGCCTTTTCGGTGTGTTCGTGACCACTGTGTATTTGCAGCTGCTTCCCTGTTCCGCCTGCTGCCGGAATGCGCCTTCCTTGAGATCCTTTTCAGTCACGCAGGATTTGGTTTTCGTTGAGGTCGGGCCGCGGGCGCCCATCTGCTTGAACATCTGTTCCATCTGCGCGCGCTGTTCCGGTGGCACCTTCGCGAGTGCATCGGCCGGCATCGAGATGGCACCGGTGTTCACCACCGTGGTGGTTTCCCACAAACCGGTCTTTGCCGCCAGACCATCGGCGGCCAGCAGTGGCAAGGCGAGTGCAGCACAGGACAGGAGCGTAGCTGCGCGCAGTGAGGGTCTGTTCATGGCGATCCTTGATGGTGAATTGGGCGGCATTTGCCGTGATTCGAAGGCCGCCACGATTGTCGATCCACCACGCGCGGATCATCAAGCAATGCAGGGCCGTGGCTGCTATGGTCCGCGCCGGGGGAGCTGGCTGGGCAATCGCTGCGTGACACCCGCAAGGGTGAAGCGGGGAGGAAAGTCCGGGCTCCAGTGGACAAGGTGCCAGGTAATGCCTGGGGGGCGTGAGCCCACGGAAAGTGCAACAGAGAATAGACCGCCTAAGTGCCTCGAGGAGCAATCCGAAGGGTGCCGGCAAGGGTGAAACGGTGC
>JBDSGY010000367.1:0-8790 GCA_039918755.1 Steroidobacteraceae bacterium | reverse complement strand
CCAGGTTCAGGCCCTTGCCTTCATCCACGCCCTGCGCAATGTCTGGCGACTGCGTGTCATAGGCGACCAGCACGGCGCAGCCCTTGTAGTCGATGCCGTATTCGGTGTTGTCGTAACCGATGTCCTTGATTACACCGCGCACCACCGAGTGGTAGTCGATCTTCGCCTTGGTGGTGATTTCACCGGCCAGCACCACAAGCCCGGTATTGCACAGCGTTTCAGCCGCAACACGGGAGTACTTGTCTTCCGTCAGGATGGCGTCAAGGATCGCGTCGGAAATCTGGTCCGACACCTTGTCCGGGTGACCTTCCGATACCGATTCGGACGTAAACAGATAGCTGTGGCTCATGATGGATGCTGTCCTTGCTACAGTGCACCGAAAAGTGTTTCGTAACGTTGCCGGAACTGGGCCGGTGTAAAGCCGTGATTCTGTGTGCCGCGCGACTCGATCTTCAAGGATCCGAGCAATGACGCGATGCGCGCTGTCTTTTCCCAGGGAAGACCGTGCATCAATCCATGCAGCAGGCCTGCACGATACGCATCCCCGCATCCCGTCGGATCCACGACCGAGCGGGCCGGCGCGGGCGGGATGTCCAGCTTGCCTTCTGCCGTGTATACCGTGGAACCGCTTCCACCATGCGTCACGATCAGCGCCGCGACCTTTGCCGATACGTCAGCCTCATCCCATCCGGTGCGGTCCGACATCAGGCTCCACTCGTAATCGTTGACGGTCACCCAGCTCGCCTGGCCGATGAACGTGCGCAGGTCTTCGCCGCTGAACATCGGCAGGCCCTGACCGGGGTCGAAGATGAACGGGATGTTCGCCGCGGCAAACTGGGTCGCGTGCTGGATCATGCCGTCGCGGCCGTCCGGGGCCACGATGCCGATCGACACATTGTCCGCATCCACCACATTGTTCAGATGCGAATGCCCCATCGCACCCGGATGGAAGGCCGTGATCTGGTTGTTGTCGAGATCGGTGGTGATGAAGGCCTGGCCCGTGTGCTCGGTCAGCACGGTCCGCAGGTAATCGCGCGGCACGCCGTGGCTGTCCATCCACTGCGCGTACGGGCCGAAGTCGTGCCCGACGGTTGCCATGACGTGGCCGACATCGCCCATCAGCTTGAGGTTGTAGGCGATATTGCCGGCGCAGCCGCCGAACTCGCGCCGCATCTCCAGCACGAGGAACGACACATTCAGCATGTGCAGCTTGTCCGGCAGGATGTGGTTACGGAACTGGTCGTTGAACACCATGATGGTGTCGTAGGCCATCGAACCGCAGATCAGTGCCTTGCCGGGCTTTATGTTGGGCTGCTTCACGCGATCCTCATTCGTCGTCGGCAATGCGGACCTTCAGGCCAGCCAGCGCATCGGAAAACTTGATCTGACAGGAAAGCCGCGAATTCGGCCGATAGGTGGAGAGGTCGCTCAACAGGTCTTTTTCATCGGAATGCATGGGCGGAAGTTTCGCCAGCCATTCCGGATCGACGTAGACATGGCACGTCGCGCAGGCACACATGCCGCCGCAGACTGCCGCGACGCCATAGTCCAGGTCGCGCAGGTTCTCCATCAGCGTGAAGCTGGGGTTGCCTTCGACATCGTGCTCAACCCCGTCGCGGTCCGTAACCTTGATCAATGCCATGATGTCGCAGCGCGCCTCTCGGGCCAATGGATAGCACGCCATTTTGCCTGCGCCGGCAGGTACTTATCCAGCTTTCGTACTGTTGACTGCGTTCCAGAGCCGGTCCAGGCAGGCAAAGCGCTCCCGTTGCAGCGTCAGAACCGCCTGTTCGGCCAGATTCGAGAGCCCGGCGCTTGCCAGCAGCCGGTCCAGCCGAGCTTCCAGGCGGGGGTAATAGGTCAACAGGCAGGCAATGTCATAGGTCGCATCGACAATTTGTGCATATTCCCAGTCGATCATCACGGGCGCGGTGCCGAGCAGATTGCCGATCTGCAGATCGCCATGATTCAGCACATTGTTGCCGGCGAGCCCGGAAATGGCCTGCGATAGATCACGCACCCGCGACACGAGCGGCAGGTGCGCCGCTGCCGCCGCGGCATCCCCCGCCTGCAGCTGCGAGATGTAGCCGTTGGCAATGAGCTCGGCGTCGAACGCAGGCACTCCTGCGGGTGCTGGCAGTGCATGCAGCTGCTCGAGCCTTGATCCGAGTCGTGCAACCCCTTCGGCAGACAGCAGGTGGTCTTCGGTCCATAACGGCGCATCGATGAAGTCCATCAGCAGCCAGCGCCCGTCCAGCGCGGCATTGATCACGCGGGGCGCAATTCCTGCCGTCGCCGCGAGTACCTGGCCGCGCAGCTCCATCTGTGCCGCGGCGCCCGGCCGGTCCAGTGGCGGCCGGCGTTGTCGCAGGACGAATCGGCCGGCGCCGGTATCAACCCGCAGCACGAGGTTGCAGCCCCGCCCACCTGGCAGCGGCTGGACCAGCTGGGGCGGCTCACCCTCGGCGCATCCGGGGATGAGGGCTAGGATGTCCGGCGGAATCATGTCGCCGGCGGATCCCGGCGGATGCGCCACCAGCTGCGCAGGCCCAGTGCAGCGATGACCAGGTAGATCGCGAACAAGCCTGCTGTCACGATCAGCCCCTGCGCAACACAGAGATAGATGGACACGGCATCGATGACCATCCAGTACGCCCAGTTTTCAAGGTAGACCCGCGCGACCAGCCAGGTCGCGAACAGACCCGCACACGCCACGAGCGAATCCGTAAACGGGAACGCCGACTCCCCCTTGAGCAGACGGGCAAGCCCCAGACTGGCGACCAGGCAGACCAACACGGTCAGCAGATGGCCACGCAGCGTCCACACCGAAATGGGTTGCGACTGCGAACCGGCGGCCCAGCTCCACCAGCCGTATGCCGCTCCAGCCACATAAGATGCCTGCAGCAGCGCCTGCATTGGCAGACCCGAACGCGCGAACAGCACGGTGAAGATCAGCGAACTGATCCCGCCTGCCAGCCAGCCCCAGCGGTTGCGGCGGACGATGAGCAGGATGTAGACCACGCCCGTTGCCACGGCCAGCCACTCGGCCGCGCTGGTGGCGCGCACGCTGGCCCACAGCGATTCGGCGCTGACTGTGTCCACCGGCTAGCCCGCTGCCGGTGCGAGAAACTTGGCCACGAACACGGCACGTGGCCCGGCTTCGAAGCTGGCCTTGATCTCCCGCTGCAATGCCGCGAATACCTCGTCCAGTTCGCCGAACACCTGGGTGCTCATCGTATTGGTGAGCACCTGCAGCCGGTCATTGGTGCGCAGGCGATCGATGAATGACTGGATGGCTGGAAGATACTCTTCCGCCAGTGGATACATGCTGATTTCCACGGCAATGTTCATGGCGCGTCTCCGGTTGGTCAGAAGCTGAATGCGACGCGCACACCAACCTGGCGTGGATCACCGTTCTGGATATAGCGCTTGGCGGCATAGTCCGGCGGTTCATTGCCGAAGTAAAAACCGCGCACGGCGTAATGCTCGTTGAACAGGTTGCGCGCGTAGAGCGTGGCGCTCCAGCGCTGCGCTTCGAAGCCGACACGCAGATTCACCACATGGTATGCCGGCGCGCGCTCATCGTGGCTGGCGCTGAAATAGAAGGCGTCGACTGCCTGGAACTCCGCCTGCGCTGCCAGGCCGCGGCCGCCATGCCAGCCGGCCGACAGGCCGAATTGATAGCTGGGCGCGTGTGGCGCGTCGCGGCCGTCCAGGTCGCGGTCTTCCAGCACATAGTCAAGGAATTGCGCGCGCAGCAGCGCCAGCGTAGCGCCGAGACGCAAGGAAGGCGCTGGCCGCCAGCCGAACTGTGTCTCCACTCCGAGATTCTCGCCGCGCGCGGCATTGTCCGTCAGTAGCACGAAGTCCAGCGGATTCCCCGGATCGGCCTGCACCGAGCTCGACACCTGCTGGTGGCTGCGCCGCATGTAAAAGAGGCTGGTCTGGCTGTCGAAGCGGCCATCCGCGGATTTCGTGCGCAGTCCTGTTTCCAGGCTCCACAGCGACTCAGGCTCGAAGTTGCGCAGTGCAGGATCGATATCTGCAGCGGTGGGATTGATACCACCCGCCTTGTAACCTCGCGTCAGCGCCGTATACACCGAGCGGCCTTCCGCCACCTGCCACGTCAGGGCGATGTGTCCACCCGACATCAGATCGACCGGGCTGCTGCGCAACGCGTTGCTGTCGCGATAGCTGGCGCTGCGCCGCTCGACGCGCACGCCCGCGGACAGCGACAACGCCGATGACAGTGAACGGTCGATCTGTCCATACGCTGCCAGGTTCACCGCCCGGTAATCGCTGCCTAGCTCGCGATACACGTCGCCGTTATATAGATCGAGGAATGCATAGCTTTCGTCCATGCGCAGCGCATAAACGCCGGCGATCCAGTCGCCGCCGCCACTTTCGCGACGCAGGCGCAGCTCCTGGCTGATGTTGCGGCGTTTGCGATCGATCGATTCAGTGAAATCGTAGGGGCCGTTGATGCCCCACAACAAATCGTTGCCCCAGTCCCCGTCGAAGGAATAGGCCATGTCTGCATGCGTGAAGGTGCTGATGGTGCGCAGCGTGAGTCCGTCCCAACCGCTGTAGTCGAAACGCACTGCCAGCGCACGTGACAACTGGGCGTCGACACCCGGCTTGTCGGACTGCGTGATCCGGGAGTTGTCGATGGCCCAGGCGTCATAGCCATTGTCGGCATCGGAGACCAGCGCCGTCACATTCATTTCAAGCGCCGACGTCAGACGGGTGGCCACGCGAAGGCGTGCCAGGTTCTCATCGAAGCCATTGGTGTCGTCGCGATTGAGGTAGGCGTTGTGGCGGAAGCCATGGCTGACCTGACGATGCAGCGCCAGCCGCCACGCCGTGCTGCCATCGCCCACCGAGTCGTTGATGACGATGCCACCGCCATAGGTGTCGTAGTTGCCTGCCTCGAGCTCACCGCGCATCTCGAAGCCTGCACGCGGCGCCTGCGATCGCAGGCTGATGAGACCGGCGATCGCATTGGCGCCGTAAGCCGTGCCCTGCGGCCCGCGCAGGATCTCTGCCTGGCCGATATCGAACAATGCGGCCGGCATGGCGATGCCGGAAAAGTCGATATCGTCGATCAGGAAGCCAACGGAAGGGTTTGGCGCACCCTCGTATTGCTCCAGTTCGCCGATGCCGCGGATCTGGAAATAGCGCGGCCGCGAAGTGCCGCCGGCGAAGCCCATATTCGGCACCTGGCCGAGCACATCGCCGAAGCTGGAGTTTCCTGCCATTGCAAGCTGGTCGGAGCGCAACACCGTTACGCTGGCGGGCAGCTTCGACAAGGGAGATTCGGCAAGGCTCGCGGTAACCACGACCTCATCGAGGTCCGGGTCTGCAGCAAGCGCCGGCAACGGCCCGCAGACAAATGCAGCACACGCAAAAACGCGAACAAATGCGGGGATCATGGACCTGCTCCTTTCGCCGGTATTAGCCGGATCAAGTTCAACGGGTTCGCCAGTTCGGCATCTCAGGCTCTCGATTGAGCCACCCCAAGGCAGGCGCTATGTTAGCGTCCGGTCGTCCGATAGCAAGCGCGAGCTGCAGCCTCTGCACATGGCAAACATCGTCCGCATCTTCCAGGTCGACGCATTCACCAGCACGCAGTTCGCCGGCAATCCGGCGAGCGTAGTGCTCGATGCTGATGGACTGACCGAGTCACAGATGCGATCCCTCGCACGCGAGCTGAACAAGGGCGACACGGCATTCGTGCTGCGACCCACGGCGGACGATCACGACATCGGCGTCCGCTTCTTCTCGCCGCTGAAGGAAATGCCATTCGTCGGTCACGCCACGCTCGCTGCGCACGCGGTGCTGGCAAGACAGTCGCCACGGCCGCTGCGACGGCAGAAGGGCAGCACTGGCATCGTCGAGGTGCAAACACTGCCCATCGGCGCCGGGTTTTCCATCCGTCAGCCCGCGCCAGCCATCGGACGCACGCTGACAACTGTCGAGCTGGCGCAGGTGCTGCCTCTGCTCGGCCTGTCCACCGAACAGCTGGACGCGTCATGCCCTGCCCGCATTGCCGGCACCGCGAGCACGCGCCTGCTGCTGGGCGTGCGCGACGCAGCGGCGCTCGATGCGATACAGCCACGTCTCACCGCCCTGTCTGCCCTCTCGTCGCAGCTGGGCGCGCATGGATACTTCGTCTTCTGCCGCACGGCGCGCGCGGGCTGCGACACCGAAGCGCGCATGTTCTGCCCGGCGCTGGGCATCGATGAAGATCCGGTCAGCGGCAATGCCCATGCGATGCTGGGTGTCTATCTGATCGAGCAGGGATTGCTGAACGCGCGCGGCGCTGTGGCGCGCTTCATCGGTGCACAGGGCATGCAGATGGGGCGACCCGGCCGGGTGGCTGTGGAAGTCGAAGTGGATGGCACCGGCAAGGCCAGCGCAGCGTCCATCGCCGGCCAGGCTGTGGTGGTGTTCGAATCCGAGATCAGTCTCTGACGAGTTTCGCCGCGTATTCCCGCGCCTTGGTCCGATAGGCCTCGCATCCGCGCGTCATGCGTTCGATGTCGCGCGGCTCGATCTGCCGCACGATGCGGCCCGGCGCACCCATCACCACCGAACCCGGTGGAATCTCGGTATTCGGCGTGATCAACGCACCAGCGCCGATAAGGGTGCCGGCTCCGATGCGCGCCCCATCGAGCACCGTTGCCCGATTGCCGATCAGCGCACCATCGCCGATCTGGCAGCCGTGCAGCAGCACACCATGGCCAATGGTCACATTCGCACCCACCATCACCGGGACACCGGGATCGACATGGATGATGGTGCCGTCCTGCACATTGCTGCCGGCACCAATGTGGATCCAGTCGTTGTCACCACGCAGCACGGCACCAAACCAGACACTGGCTTCATTGCCGAGGCTCACCGAGCCGATGACATCGGCGCTGGGCGCAATGAAATGCACACCATCGGTCTGCAGACGGCGCTCGCCATAGGAATAGATCATTGCAACACCTTAGTGGCCGGGCACCATGTCATCGAGTTCCGCGCCCTGCGCCGGCGCCTGGTCGAGCAGCCCGCGCAGGAGGATATTCGGTATCAATGTGTCTCGCGGGTTGCCCGCGCCGGTCCAGTTCAGGACAGCGAGACCGCGACGCGGCACCAGCCACAGACGCAGATCGTTGCCCAGGTCGAACCAGAAGACCTCGCGCGCGGCGGGCGGCTCATCACCCATCCACGGCTTCTGTTCTCCCAGCCACACCGGATGGCGCTGACCTTGTGGATCGGCGGCGAGCAACTGCCGGACCCAATCCGGCGAGACGATCCGTTCCCCGTGGTAGTTGCCCTGCATCAGCAACAGGTCACCGAGTCGCATCCAGTCTTCCAGTCGCGCTGCCGCACAGCAATCCAGCCGCAGCAGCGCGTCGCCCGTTCCCCACAGCCAGGCATTGCCGGTGCCCAGCGGCAGCCATACGCGACGGGAGATGGTGGTGGCAAGGTCACCGTCCATGTCCTGCAGCAGCAGTGCCGGTGGCGCCGCCAGTCTGAAGCGATGCGCGGCGGCTGCGGACCAGGGATTGTGCCAGCGCTCGCCCGGGTGGGCGGCAGCGCGGATGGCGGCAACCGCTGCCTCCGGCGCAATGCGACGCGTATCGACCAGTGCGCCCGCGGCCAGCGCGAAGAGTGCAGGCGAAAGCTCGCCACCTGCCACCTCGGCCGCACCGCTGCGGCCGTCGGAGAAATATTCGAGCACGCGATGCCCGTGGCGATGCACGAGCAGACCTTTGGCGCCCTGCTTCCGCGCGGCGTCCGCCGCGAGTTGCAGCGCTTCGGGTGCGATGAATTCGGCTTCGGCGGAAGCCCGCGGCACGGCCGTCGCGACGCCGGGCAATGCCAGCCTGGGCTCGACCAGCCTGGCGGCGGCCTCCGCGGTGGAGCCGGACGATGCAGCCATGTAGCGCTGCCAGAACCCGGCGTCACCCGCCAGCCGCAGTGCAGTCAGCACACCCAGCAGCACGGCCAATGCCATCCAGAGTGCCTTCTTCATGCGCGCAGTTTACCCGCGTAGGTCACCCGCCCCCGCGACAGCATCAATTCATGTGACGCATTGCGCGGCCATTCGCTGCGATAGTGCGTGGCCATGACCACCGTGACTCCGGCCTCGATCTGGGCCTCCACCCAGGACAGCAGCTCTGCGCGCAGCGGCCCGTTGAGCCCGGTGAACGCCTCGTCCAGCAGCAGCAGCCGCGGACGCGTCACCAGTGCACGCGCGAACAGGATGCGGCGCACCTGCCCATAGGACATCTGCCCCAGCGTGCGTTCCGCAAAGGTGTCCATCTGCAGGGTCGCGAGCGCCTTGCGGGCGCGACGACATTCGCCCGGAGTGGCGCGGAAGTTAAGCCCAATGCTGGAATGCAGCCCCGAGACCACGGTGTCGAGCACCGAATGATCGCGCGATAGTCTGTCTGCAGGTGCGGCGCGACCAGGCCCGTCCGGGCACGGAACGAATCCAGCGGCACGCCGGGCACGATGCCTGCCCTGCGGATGAAACCTTCGCTGGCCACAGAGTGATCGCCATATATCGTGCGCAACAGTGTCGACTTGCCGGACCCATTGGCGCCGTGCACCACCCAGCAATCGCCACGGGCGATGGTCAGGTCCACGCCCTGCAGCACGCGCTTCTGGTCGATCCAGACGTTGGCGTTGCCGAGCTTGATGTACGGACGGGCTGCGGGCGCGTTGCGGGTGACCTTGCGTGCGGCGCCCGGTGTCACGGCGCTCAGCTTCGCTTCGCCCTCACGTGCGGCCAGCAGC